>JBIPLL010000443.1:0-3125 GCA_044368425.1 Beijerinckiaceae bacterium | reverse complement strand
AATCGGGAACTGGACGCCCTGGTTCTGACCGATCGGACGCCCGAAGACCTGCCGCTCTTTGGCGTAGCCCGAGGCCTTTTCGATGAACCACTTGGCATCGCCGACACATTCCGCCGCGATCAGGATCCGCTCCGCGTTCATCCCCGACAGGATGTAGCGGAACCCCATTCCTTCCTCGCCCACGAGGTTTCCGGCCGGAACCCGGACATTGTCGAAAAAGACCTCCGTGGTGGCGTGGTTCATCATGGTGCGGATCGGCCGGATGGTGAGACCGGCGTTACGGGCCTCGCGCATGTCGAGGATGAAGACCGACAGGCCGTCGGTGCGCCGCGCAACCTGCTCGCGCGGCGTTGTGCGTGCGAGAAGGAGCATCAGATCGGACTGCGCCGCGCGGCTCGTCCAGATCTTCTGGCCGTTGATGACATAATGGTCCCCGTCGCGTCGCGCCGTTGTGCGCAGGGCCGTCGTGTCGCTGCCGCTCGTGGGCTCGGTGACGCCGAAGGCCTGCAGCCGCAGCTCGCCCGATGCGATGGCCGGCAGATAAAGCTGCTTCTGATGGGGCGTCCCGTGACGCAGGACCGTGCCCATCACATACATCTGGGCATGGCAGGCGGCACCGTTGCAGCCCTGGCGCTGGATCTCCTCCATGATGACCGCAGCAGCCGAGAGCGGGAGGCCGGCCCCCCCATATTCCTCGGGAATCAGGGCGGACAGGAAGCCGCTTCGGGTCAGCGCCGCGACGAATTCGCCCGGATAGGCCATGTCGCGGTCGAGCCTGCGCCAGTACTCGCCGGGAAAGTCGGCACAGAGCCTCGCGACGGCTTCGCGGATCTCGGCATGTTCGGAGGGCTGGTGCATGCTGGCCTCGGCACAGGGGACTGCCAATCAGGTTGCACCGGATCGGGCGCAGTCTCCAGTGCCCGCAGCGGGATCCTTCCGGGATCCGCAGCAAGGCAGTCTCGCACAAGCAGGCACCGACATCAGCGGCGGGCGACCAGCGCGGCCGGGATGCCAACTGTCAAGGCAAGCCGAAGGGCATCGACGCCTGCCGGATTCCCGTCCGGCGGGGAAAACTGGTGCGCGGCAGGGAAACTGGTGCGCGGCAGGGAAACTGGTGCGCGGCATGGAGCCGCACGCGGATCGCACCCGACGCGCCCGCCCGAACCGAACCGCAGCCTGGCAACACGACATACCCGCTGGCCTCGATCCAGCCGGGAGCTTGAACAAGAAGACCCCTGATCGGGAAATCCTCGCCGATGCCACTCGAACGAAACCCCTCTAAACGCAACGTTAACCGCGGTCTGCGATGTGGTGCAACCAGTAGTGGTCTCGCGGGGGCTGCACCTACTGCAGCGCGAGGGTGTTAGATTCATGCAGCTGATTGTCGGCATCGTCGTCGTTATCCTCTGCGTCTTCGGCGGCTACGCGGCGATGGGCGGCAAGCTGCTGGTTCTTTGGCAGCCATTCGAGTTCGTCATCATTCTGGGTGCAGCGATCGGCGCCTTCATCATCGGCAACACCGCGCAGGTGCTGAAGGCCGTGCCCGCCATGTTCGGCACGCTGATGAAGGGGTCCAAGTACAAGCAGGCTGCCTATGTCGAGCTTCTGGCAATGCAGTTCGCCATGTACAAGCTGGTGCAGCAGAAGGGCATGATCGGGCTCGAGCCGCACATCGAGAATCCGCACGACTCGACACTGTTCAACGCCTTCCCGACCTTTGCATCGAACCATCACGCGGTTGAGTTCGTCTCCGATTACATGCGCATGATGCTGATGGGCGCCAACAACGTCTATGAAATTGAAAAGCTCATGGAAGAGGAGCTGGAGACGCACCACGAGGAGCAGGAGCGCGTCGTGACGGCGATGCAGTCGATCGCCGACGGAACACCGGCGCTGGGCATCGTCGCCGCCGTGCTCGGCGTGATCAAGACGATGGGGTCGATCACCGAGCCGCCTGAGGTGTTGGGAGGGCTGATCGCCGGTGCGCTGGTTGGCACCTTCTTCGGTGTCTTCGTGGCCTATGGCTTTTTCGGCCCGATGGCGCAGTCGCTGAAGAGCTCATATCAGTCGGAGTCCAAGTACTTCCTGTCGCTCAAGGCGGGCCTTCTGGCCCATTTCGGCGGGCAACCGCCGGTGATGGCGGTGGAATTCGCGCGCAAGGCGCTCATGAGCGACGTCCGCCCGACCTTCAACGAAGTGGAAGCGGCAACCTCCAACTTGCCCGCCACGACCTGACCCAATCTGCATAGGTGCGCGATGGCCAAGTCCGACCAGCCGATCATTGTCAGGAAGATCAAGAAGGCCGCTCATGCGCACCATGGCGGGGCCTGGAAGATCGCCTATGCGGACTTCGTGACCGCCATGATGGCGTTCTTTCTGCTGATGTGGCTGATCACCATGACGACGCAGGAGCAGAAGATCGGCCTGGCGGAATATTTTGCGCCGGAGGCTCTGAGTCCTAGCAGAAGTGGCGCTGGCGGCATCCTGATGGGCACTGCCATCGACGATTCAGGCAACAAATCGGCGCGCGCGCGGCCGGAACGGCTCCAGCGGGCTCCCACGGCGCCTGCCAACCCGGCGACGGGCGCGAACGGGCAAGAGGACGGAGCGCAGGGCAATGCCAGCGACCGCGAGGCCAACCGCCAGGCCGCCGCCCTCCACAGCGCCATGGCCAGCATCCGACAGGCGCTCCAGAGCATGCCCGAGATTTCCGAGCTGTCACGCAACATCGTGATCGAGATGACCAAGGAGGGGTTGAACGTCTCCATCGTGGACCAGGACGGCCGCTCCATGTTCCCCGATGGCTCGGTCCACCCCTACGAGCGTACCCGTCGCCTTCTGGAGTCTCTCGCTCCCACCCTGCGCCGGCTGAACAACCGCGTGTCTGTCACTGGCCATACGGCCGCCGCGCGGCCGGGCACGGCGCCGGCCCTCGATGCCTGGAGCATCACCACCGGGCGCGCGCTCTCCGTGCGCGATATCCTGTCGAGTTCCGGGCTCCCCAACGACCGCTTCACCTCGGTGACGGGACGCGCCGACACCGAGCCGGCCTTCCCCGACAATCCCTACATCGCGCCGAACCGACGGGTGACGATCACGCTGCTCAACGAAATGCCGCCGCTGCC
>JBIPLL010000703.1:0-5893 GCA_044368425.1 Beijerinckiaceae bacterium | reverse complement strand
GCCGCTGACTTTTCGTGTGAGTTTTGTCCAGAATGATTTCATCGTTTCGGCCCCCTGTGATTATCGATTGTAGAAGCTGACGTTGCTCGCATTGAAGCAAGCCTGTTGAAGCTTGCGTGATGGCCGCTTGACTTCGCGAAGTGTACTGTTGCGGCATTCCTGCATTCGCATCGTGAACTCCGCACCGTCCTTCGGTCCGCGATACTGGACGAATCCATCGGCCCGAACAATTTCGAATACTGGCACCCGAAAATTCAGTCTTGTTCGCATCGTTGTTTCCCGTTTGGTTGTGCTTGTCGTATGCCGTCCACAATCCACAGAACGCAAGATCCGGCCGTTCGGATCAAAGATTCTGGAATTATTGTTCGGCGCATGAAAAAAGCGACCGGCTTGAATCCAGTCGCTTCTGTGCTCGTTGCTCCCGTCAGCGTGTCACGTGTGATGATCGAACGTGACCTGCGGAAGTCCGCTGAAACTCTCGACTTTGGCATCGCAGAACAGCGTCGGCACAATCCCCCGTGCGATCTCATACACCTGCGCGAACACGTGCCGGATTTCCCATTCGGCCGCTCGGTCCGTGCGCTTCTGGATAATGAACCGCAGCGCCCGCAGATTGACCGTGAATCCGATTTCGTTCGTCTGGCCGTTGGGCGCGATGCGTCGCAGCGCGGACGTGAGTTTCTTCTTTCGATCGAAGTTTATGCCAGGCTCATTCAGGCCCAGCTTACCAGCGATCACCGCGTACCGGTCTTCGATGTATTGCGCGATCTCCAGAATCTCCGGTTCAACGTCTGCCAGAATCGGATCGACGACGACGTCGATGGAATCCAGCCGAATGTAACGCCCGGAATTCTGGCTGTATGCCGTACCGGCTCTGTGTCGCACCAGTTCGTGCGTGAAGATCCTGGAACAATCGCGGACGATGAAACTCATGGATGCATGTTCCAGCACGCTACCGTGCCCGCTGGAGATTGCAGATTCGATATTCGACCGGATATCCCTGACCCGCGTGACATTCGCGTTGTGGCCTAACGTGAGCGATTTGTAGCAGAGTTTGGCCATCATGCTGACCAGCACTTCCATCCCGCTCAGCCCAGCGTTAAACGCCTGATCGATCGACTTCTCAAAGTCTTCGTTTCCTGTTGCGTTCAGATATCGTGCGATTCCCTCGCTTGTCAGTTCGGTTTTCGCCACCAGTTCAACGACTGGCTTTTTGTCAATTGACGCCACGCCTTGCCCCTTCAACTTAGAAAAGATATTGATCAACAACCGTGGATCATCTGTTTCGCCGCTCATCCGAATAACGCCTGCAGTGCATCCTTTGGCTTGCGGTACGGTGCCAGATACACGGTATCCTGCCACCAGCCTGACCGTGTCACGCCCTCGCCGTCTTCTTTCTTCTCGTGTGTCGCACCTGCATCAATCAGTTTTTTGATCGCTTCTGCATTGCTCATTGCTGCTGCCTTTCTGCCGTTTCAACATGCGTGCTTCGTAGTAACATCGATCGCTGCAGTATCGACCTGACCGAACCGCCACCCCTTCGCTCATCACTCGATGTCCGCCAGATGATTCGCGCAGTCTCGAAGCCGTTCCAGATCAACCGCGATTTCAACGGCCGCTAACCTGGCCAGATCGAAATCATCCGCCTCGATCATGCTCTGGATCTTTTCAGCCCTGTCAGCGCACAGCGTCTTCAGTTTTTCATACCGCTGCCGCTGACGGCTGCACCTGTCCTCTACACTGCCCACGGCATCGCTCCAGTGAATAACAGACTCCAGCACGCGAAACCCGCCGTTTCCGTTTTGGCTACAGTGGCCATACTGAACTGTCGTCTAGTCGTGGGCTTGTGCTTTTGACTTCCGAAACGTCCCTTGTCACCACTGTCCCTGTGATGAGTTTGATCGTTAAAACGCTACCAATTTCGTGTTGTACGTGTCCGGACACCCAGCAACCGGCAATATGTGCGAAGACCATTGGTTTCTCTCCAGAGTGTTGTGAGTCAACTGTTTGCATCGTGTGTCTAGTCTGTGCCTGATCTCTGTCTAATTGACGATGATCTGCATCTGCTCTGTGTCTACTACGTCAACGCATGTCATCTGGTGTCCGCACTTTCGCATTTTTCGTGTTTGCGAATCAATCTGGTGCACGCGCTGGCCTGACTTCCTTGCTCAGATAGGCACCCCGGCTGGCTCTGGCTCTGGATTCACTCGCTGCACTTCAATGGCGTTGATTCTGCGGTGCAAAAATCGCTCGATGCACGCGACGAATTCTTCCGCGTTTTTGTCATTGGCTTCAATTGCAAATTTGAACAGGCCGCGACTGGTGACAGTGGCGATGACTCGTGTTCCATGGCAGACGTTCGCATTTGCCGGTTGTTCTGAATACCACCGCCCTTCGAGAAATGCATAGAGATTTCCGGACTCAACAATCTGTTTTGGAATTTCAATCCACGATCCTTCCTGCACGAATCGGTCCTGCAGTAAATCCCATTGATAGCCGCGTTCAGTGCCGTCCTTGCATTTCACGACAGTATCAGTCTCCGACATTCGCACGACGTACAGAATGTTTGCGCCGAAGCCGTCTTTGTTCGAGTAGTATTTCGGGTATTCGTTGCTCATTTGTTTTTCCATTCACAATTGTGGATGTGTCCGGCTTTCCAGACTTTGTACCGGTTGAATCCCGACTTTACGGTTCCGCACTTCCGACAACGGAACGTCCAGAATGGACGGCCGCTGACGATTTCGACCGTCAGGTTGAAGAGTTTTCGCAGGATGAATTGGCCCAGATGGACCAGCAGTTTTTTGATCATGGTTTCATTCCTGCATTCGCTTGATCATGCTGTCCTGCAGTTCCTGTTGTGTGAGTGTGCCCCAGCGTTCGAAGATTCCGAACGAAGAAACAATGAGTGTCCAGTGCTTCTGGCTCTGCAGGAACGCGGCGAATCGACTGGCTTCCTGTGGCGTCATCCAGAGCATATCCCACATGATATTTCCGACGTGCGGCTGAAGCCTTACGAACGTGAACGACTCGCCTTTGTCGGCGTCGCGATCGGCTTCGGTCAGACTGATTCGAAATGAGTCTCGCCCCAGCAGCTTGATCGGATCGCCATCGAGCGAGTCAGTTTCCAGCGTCAGGAAATTGCAGTCGCTGGTGAATTCGACCTGCATCAACCACTCTGTTTCTCCGGTTTCGTCGTTCCAGGCGACGTGTACCGGTATCAGTTTTTCACTCATCGGCTTGCCACTGCCCCCTGTTTGGATGAAACGAAAGAACGAACTCCATGGCTTCGCGGCTGATGTTTGTGTCAGCGCTGTTGACCATGGCCAGCTTGATCGCGGCTTTGACGTCTCGGCCCCCCATTCGTGGATACTTGCGGCTGAGATATTGGACGTCTTCCCAGGTAAGGTTTGTTCCGGATGACGTCAGCAGCACATCCCAGATATCTTCGAGCGCGTCGACGTCCGGATGCACGACGTCGAATCTGGCGATGCATCGGGATGCGATCGCGTCGTCTACCGTTTCCGGCAGATTGGTTGTCAGGAAGAGCACGCCGTCACAGGTTTCGAGTACGCGCAGAAAGACGCATACGATAGCGTTCCTGTCAATGTCCATCCCGCGCTCGCCGATGTAAAGGTCCGCTTCGTCCAGCAGCACGACGGCATTCCATCGTTTAGCCCTCATCAGGACTCTCTGCAGGGCTTCCTCGATCGTGTCCGGGTTTGTGCCCAACTGCGAGCACTGGACACGGTACAGAGGCCGCTGGCTGCATTCTGCGAAGACTTCTGCGGAGAGTGTCTTTCCGAGTCCCGGACGCCCAGCGAGAAGCACGACGGTTCCGCCGCTCTTTCCGTCGACGATATCGCGGAACTCTGCGCCGTTGGAGTTGACCAGCATTTTCAACAGGTTTTTCTGGTCCTTTGGCAGAATCAGTTTCTTGTCGATTTTGGTGTCATACTTGTACTGCACCAGGTCATTTGCGTGCACGGCGTATCGCTCGTGTCTGGTCAGGTCAAAGACCGGCACGAACGGATGCACTGGCGCGTACAGATCGTCGGCCGTGGCGTCTTCGTCATCGGCATCAATGAAGTCTGATTCGTTGCCGATTTTCCCTGATCTGTTCGCGTTGATCTGTCGGAGTTGGATATTGTTGACGGGCTTCCTGCTCAGTTCCCGTGGCGCCGGATCGTTTCCGTCATCGTTGATCGTGTCGACAACGACCTTGACCGGCTTGCCCCCGATCGATCGGTCATTCTTTTCCGAGGACGTTGTGATCTGCATCATGCGGTCATATTTTCCGGTGTTCCCGAAACTCAGTCCGCCGAACTCGCACTGCAGTCCGACTTTCGGGCTGAAGTACAGGTGATTTTTCAGAGCGTCTTCGTACGCCTGCGCGATGTGCGCGTCCTCAACGATCAGGTTTCTCGCGGCGAGCAATTCTTTGGCTGTTTTTCCACGGCACGCCTGCGAGTCGAATGAGACTGTCGTTTTCTCGATGCGATCCCAGATTGAGAAAACCAGAGACACATTTGCGGACGCTGGCGAGTAACTGCCGCCGCTCTTTTGTTCCGGCTCGAACCAGATTTTGTCGACGAAATATCCGTACCACTGATCCCCGAATTTCTTCCAGAGTCTGAATCCATCGGCGAACTCTGCGACATAGCACGCGATCAGCTTGACTGCGGATTCCGCATTTGATGCCCGTGGATATTTGCCGTTCTGGATTTCTCTGGCGCGTTTGATATCGGCCAGTGCGGCGCGTTTTTCTTTGCTGTCCGGAACGTCCGCCAAGGCGGCTTCGAACACATCGACTTCCTTTGTTGGCATTGCGAAGACGTCGATATCGGCTTTCGTGTAGCGATGGCGTCCCTTGCTCCATCCGAACCTGTTGCGCACGTCATCTGAAAACGATTCGATCCATTCATCCTGAACTACGATTCTCATCTCGCGGACGCTCCCAACTGCCACAAATTTCTGCCAACGAAACAAGACGGTGTTTCAGGCAAGTGAATGCAGTTGATAGGTACTACGCTATTTCGGTCGCTGTGTTGCTGTGTTTTTCTCGCACACTAGCCTGGCACAAATAGGTGCATCATCTGGCAACAATTTTTGCTGTGATGGAATCGAAATTGTTATCAGTTGGCATCACGAAAAGGCACGTGCCGTCGCTTCGCTCTTCCCAGACGGCTCCAATACTTCGCTTCTCTTCAGCATCCGCCCATAAGTGACCACCCTTGTATTCGACAACAAGAATGCGGCCATCGACAAGCTGACAGACGAAGTCCGGATAGAAGAACGCATTTGACGTTTGCAGCCTGAATGCCGTTCGCTTTCCCGACAGATTGCGCACCCAGAATTTAACTTCCTTCAGGTTGTCGATGAACTGTGCGCACCGGAATTCTTCTTTGATTTGCTTCTCTGGTGTTCGTTCGAGAAGCTCCCCCGGCTTCGGTCCATAGTAGTGCTTTTTGAACTTGAATCCGCCTTCGTAGACCCAGCTTGGCTCGTATGGCGTATTCGCAAAATTTATGACGAAGTCATCTGTCACCGTGAGTTCTGACTGAGGAAGCAAAAATTTCTGAAACGCTTTCTTCCGCTCCGACTGGCGATGTTTCTCGATGCGTTGTTCGATCTCCAATCGAAGCCGATATCGGTCGATCGCCAGAAGCCCAACGTTTTCAATACCAAACTTTGTAATCAACCCGCGCACCACTTTGGAAAGAAAGGCTGCTGACTCAGTCATCGGAATGTCACTGTGACCTATGTGCCGATCCAGCCAGGCGACCAACTCTTCCATGGTCCAGTTGCTTTCAATTCCGAGTTGCAGCAATTGTTGATGCAGTGTGGTGACGAAATCTGGCGATTCATTGACGTCAAGTATGTCCAGTTTTAGCTC
>JBIPLL010000478.1:0-2930 GCA_044368425.1 Beijerinckiaceae bacterium | reverse complement strand
TGCGGATGATCGTGTGCACCTCGCGGCCCTTCTCGGTCAGGCTGATGCGCACCGAGCGACGGTCCACGCGTGAACGGGCATGATGGAGATAGTTCATCTCCACGAGCTTCTTCACATTGTAGGAGACGTTAGAGCCAAGATAATAGCCGCGCGTGCGCAGCTCGCTCGCCGTCAGTTCCTTGTCGCCGATATTGTAGAGAAGCAGCGCCTGCACGCTGTTCACGTCGTCGCGTCCCTGCCGCTCGAACTCGTCCTTGATGACGTCGAGCAGGCGCCGGTGCAGACGCTCCACCAGCGTCAGGGCTTCGAGGTAAAGCGGTTTGATTTCCGGTTCTGCGCCTGCAGGAGCATGCGTCTCCACCGGCCGGATTGCAGCCTTCATGTCTCGCCTCACTGTCCTGTTACGTCGCCAGGTTATGGATCCCGGCTGACGGCTGAGTGGACAGTACATTCCCCCGATGAAGACGAGTTTAAATGTCTGGATGAATCGTTTCTTGCCAAAATATCCACATAACGAACAATCACGTTATATTATGTCTTAACCCTCCTCGCGTGCTGCCATCCATGAAATCGCAAAGTAAGCGACCACAAGAACGATCTCGGTGGCGAAAAGCCATACGTGTATTTCGACGAGCTGCGGAAAGAAAAGCCCAAGGATAAGATGGCTCATCACGGCCAGAAGCCAGAGCACGCCCCCCCAGGGACTTGTAAGCCACAGGCCAACAGCCGCCACGAGATCGATCACGGCGAAATAGATGACGGTCGCCTGAAATCCCAGCGGCCGGATATCGAAGCCCGATGCGGCACTCATGATCGTGACCCAGGCGAACAGCCCCTTCGCGATCCAGGCGAGCGCGGTCAGGCGCATGAACCAGACAAGAAGCCGCTGCCAGCGCACGAGCGGCGCCGTGTCGAGCGGGCTGTCATCGACGTCGGGACGACGGGGCGACCACGAACTCACGATGCCGATCCTCCTGCTGACAAATGCGATCCGGCAGGCGCGGCGACCGGCAAGGGAGGCGCAAACTCGACCGGCAGCGGCGCGAAATACGCCTCGATATCGCTGGAAACGAGGTCCTGCATCGTCGGCGGGCGCCAGCGCGGAGACTGGTCCTTGTCGATGATAACGGCCCGCACGCCCTCGTGGAAATCGTGACCGACGGCGACGCGCGACACGATGCGGAATTCGAGCCCCATCGCCTCCTCGAAGGACAGACGGGCGCCCTCGCGCATCTGGCGCAGCGCAATGGCCATCGAGGTGGGGGATCGCGTGCGCATCCCCTGCACGATCCGCGCGGCGAATGGCGAGACGGCAGCCCGCTCGTCGAGGCGTGCCAGGATGTCGCGCACGTCCTGCCCCGCGAAACAGTCGTCGATGAGGTCGCGCTCGGCCATCAGGGGCGAGGGACCGGGCTCGTGGCGCAACCGCGCAAGCAGGCCCTCGATGTCCTCCCCCGCGACCAGGCCCGCGAAGAGCGTGCCGATATCGGCCCGCGAAACCGGATGCGTGACGATGCCAAGCGCGACGGCATCGGCCAGCCCGATCCGCTCACCGGTGAGCGCAAGGAACGTCCCCGTCTGCCCCGGAAGGCGCGGCAGTGCATGGGTGGCTCCGACATCGGGAAAGAATCCGATACCGACCTCAGGCATGGCGAACATCAGATGCTCGGTGCCGATCCGGTGCGAGCCATGCAGGCTGACGCCAACGCCCCCGCCCATGACGATCCCGTCGATCAGCGCGAGGACCGGCTTCCGATAACGGTGCAGCCGGCAATTGAGCTGATACTCAGCATGCCAGAAATCCAGCGCCTCGGCCCCGCGCCCCTCTCGCACAAGCTGCGTCATGAGGCGGATATCGCCGCCGGCGCAAAAGGCACGTTCCCCTGCACCACGAATGACGACATGGCGCACGCCCGGTTCGTTCTCCCAGGCATCGAGCGCCGCGCGCATCCCGTCGATCATCTCCCGGTTGAGCGCATTGAGCGCGCGCGGGCGATTGAGCAGGATGGTGCCGGCAGCCCCCTCCCGGCGGCAGACGATCTCGGGCTCTGGAATCGGGGCGGCGACGTCGGTCACGCGAACCTCGCTGGCAGGATCGGCGGCTGGCGCCAGATGGCCGGGAATCCGGCCCGGGCCGGTCGGGGCGCCATTTGGCGGAAAGGGCAGCCTTGCGTCAATCATGCGCACCGCGCGGGTCAGCGACGGCGCAAGGCGCTATATTCGAGTGGTTCCAATGTGCTAGTTTCCGCTCCATTCGAGGCTGCTGCGGCAGACCTTGTGCGCGCGGGGTCAACCCGCCGCGCGATCCAGGGACGGGAGATCGGCGTGGAAGGGCGGAACAAGCGGACAGGTGAGGCGCCCGTCGCGCGGCTCGTGGGCGGGCGCGACAAGGCCGCGACCCCGACACTCGATCTTGCGACCCGAATGCGCCGCAACCGGAAGGCGGACTGGTCCCGCCGCCTCGTGCGCGAGAACGTACTGTCGGTGGACGACCTGATCTGGCCGATCTTCGTTCTCGACGGCGAGGGCCGGCGCGAGCCGATTGCCTCGATGCCGGGCGTCGAGCGCCTGTCGATCGACCTAGCCGTGACGGAGGCGATCCGCGCACGCGGTCTTGGCATCCCCTGCCTCGCGCTGTTTCCCTATACCGACCCCGCCTTGCGCGATGCGCGCGGGAGCGAGGCTCTGAACCCCGACAATCTCGTCTGCCGGGCGACGCGCGCCATCAAGTCGGCCGCTCCGGAAGTCGGCATCCTCACCGACGTGGCGCTCGACCCCTATACCGACCACGGACATGACGGCCTGATCGAGGATGGCGTCATTCTCAACGACGAGACCGTCGCCGTCCTCGTGCAGCAGGCTCTCGTCCAGTCGGCGGCGGGCGCCGATATCGTGGCGCCATCCGACATGATGGACGGGCGCATCGGTGC
>JBIPLL010000470.1:0-2968 GCA_044368425.1 Beijerinckiaceae bacterium | reverse complement strand
TCATGGCCTATGCGGCGAAATATGCCTCTGCCTTCTATGGCCCGTTCCGCGATGCCATCGGCACCCAGGCCACGTTGCAGGGCGACAAGCGCACCTACCAGATGGACCCGGGCAATACGGACGAGGCCATCCGCGAAGTCGCGCTCGATATCGAGGAAGGCGCGGACTTCGTCATGGTGAAGCCCGGAATGCCCTATCTCGACATCGTGCGCCGGGTGAAGGACACATTCGAAGTCCCGACCTTCGCCTATCAGGTGTCGGGCGAATACGCGATGATCGAGGCGGCGGCGCGCAACGGATGGCTGGACGGCGACAAGGCGATGATGGAGAGCCTGCTCGCCTTCAAGCGTGCGGGAGCCGACGGCATCCTGACCTATTTCGCGCCCCGCGCGGCAGCCAGGCTCAAGGGCCTCGCCTGAGAGGCTACGGGCTGCGGTGTCTCGCCCGGCTCGCTCTGCTGCTGGGCGTTCTGCTGGGCATGGCCGCCTGTTCTCCGTCGGCCGATCCTGACGAATTGCGCCTGTGCCGGCTCACGCTTCCCGCACTCAACGAGCAGGGCACGCGGATCGTGCTGCTCAGGGCTGGGGCAGGCCCCGGCCGCCGCGACATCCGCATCGACTATCGCATCGAGACGCCGGACGGCAATGCCCGCCAGCGCTTCGTCGTCTGCCGGTTCGCGCCGCTGCAGACGGGCGCCGAGCGTGGCACCCTTGTCGGCATCGCGACGGAGCGAGGGCCGATGGCCGATGCCTCGTTCCATTTCCTGCGCCGCTATTATCTGACCGATCCATCGGCGCAGTTGAACGACCCCGGCCCCGGCATGACGGCCGGGCGAGGCCTCTCCCTGTCTCCTGCCCGCGCCTGGCTTGCGCAGCAGGTGCTGTCGATCCTGCCGCTGGCCGTGATCTACGGCCTGATCGCGGCAGCCTATTCCCTCGTCTTCGGCCTCGTCGGGCGGCTGCATTTCGGCTTCGGCGAATTCGCGGCGCTGGGCGGAAGCGCCATGGTCCTTGCCGCGCTCATGGCTGCCCTGGGCCTGTCGGGGCCCGGCCTCGCGGCGACAGTCGCGGGGGCACTCATCGGCATCGCGAGCGCGGGGCTGTTTGGTCTTGTCACGGGGCGCCTTGTGGTTGCGCCCCTTCGCCGGGCGGGCGGCCAGCAGGTGCTGATCGGGACGATAGGCCTCGCCATGGTGCTGCAGGAAGGGCTTCGCCTCATGCAGGGCGCCAAGACGCTCTGGCTGCCACCCGTGGGCCATGCGCCCCTGATCGTCGCCCATTCCGGCAGCTTCGATGTCACCGTGACAGCCGTGGGTCTCGCCGTGACGGGAATCGGGCTCGTCGGAATGGCATCGGCGATGGCGCTGATGCACCTGACCCGCTTTGGCCGCGACTGGCGCGCCAGCGCGCAGGACCCGCTTGCCGCGCGCCTGTTCGGGGTGGATGACGACAGGCTCCTGCGCCGGACATTCCTCCTTGCGAGCGCGCTGGCTGGGCTCGCGGGCGCCCTCGTCGTGACGCTCTATGGCGGCATCGGATTTGCCGGCGGCATGGATCTCGGCCTCAAGGCGCTGATTGCCGCGGTCGTCGGCGGGATGGGTTCGGTGTCGGGCGCCTTTGCCGGCGGCCTGCTGATTGCCCTTGTCGAGGCGCTCTGGTCGGCGCTGGCGCCCATTGCCGGTCGCGATCTCGCGCTTTACCTCCTGCTCGCCGCCATGCTCATCTGGCGCCAGCAAGGTTTGCGCGGCCCCTCGCTTCCGCGCGACCGAAACCGCCAGATGTGAGAACGGGATGACGAAAGGCCCCTACGCCATCGATCCTGCCGACATTGATGCCGCGCGCCTGCGCGTCGCCGGCCATGTGCTGCGGACACCGATGGTGCCGGCTCCGGGTCTCACCGCCATCACCGGCCTCGACATCCGCGTGAAGCACGAGAACATGCAGGCGACGGCGTCCTTCAAGGAGCGCGGCGCGGTCAACCGCCTGCTCACCTTGCCCGACAGCGCCCGCCGCAGCGGCGTCATCGCCATGTCGGCGGGCAATCACGCGCAGGCCGTGGCCTATCACGCGCGCCGCTTCGGCATCCCGGCCACCATCATCATGCCCGAGGCGACCCCTCTGGTTAAGGTGGAGAACACGCGCAGCCACGGCGCGACCGTCGTCCTGCACGGCGAGACGCTCGGCGACAGCGCGGCGAAGGCGCGAGACATCGCGCAGGAACAGGGCCTGTTCTTCGTCCACCCCTATGACGATGCCTTCGTGATGGCGGGCCAGGGCACGATCGCGCCCGAAATGCTGGAGGACGCGCCGGACCTCGACATGCTCGTGGTTCCGATCGGCGGCGGCGGACTCTGCGCCGGCATCGCCATGGCGGCCCGGGCACTGAAGCCCGACTTGCGGATCATCGGCGTCGAGGCACGGCTCTACCCGTCCGTGCACAATGCGCTGAACGGTCTCGACGCCCCCATCGGCGGCCCGACACTGGCCGAGGGCATTGCCGTCAAGGCCGTGGGCGAGCTGACGCTGCCGATCATCCGCGACATGGTGGAAGACGTCGTGCTCGTCGATGAGCCCCATATCGAGCAGGCCGTCTATGCCTTCGCCACCAGCCATCGCTCGATGGCAGAAGGCGCGGGCGCGGCCGGCCTCGCCGCGCTTTTCGCGCGCCCCGAGATTTTCGTGGGCCGCCGCATCGGCCTCGTGCTCTGCGGCGGGAATATCGATGCCCGCCTGCTTGCCGGCGTGATGGTGCGTGAACTCGAACGGCGCGAGCGGATCGTCTCTTTCCGCATCATGACGCAGGACCGCCCCGGCTTGCTCGGGCGCATCGCGGGTCGGCTGGGCGAGCTTGGCGCAAACATTCTGGAAGTCAGCCACGGCCGCCTTTTCCTCGATGTCCCGGCCAAGGGTGTGACCATCGACCTCACCATCGAGACGCGCGACGCCGCCCATACGCATGCCGTGCTCGA
>JBIPLL010000010.1:0-19230 GCA_044368425.1 Beijerinckiaceae bacterium | reverse complement strand
GGGGCCAGCGTGCTGGCCGATGAGGTCATCCTCGCGACCAACGGATATGCGGGCGCACATCTGTGGCCCGGCCTCGCGCAGGAAGTGATCCCGATCCACTCGTTGCAGGTCGCGACCGCGCCGCTGCCCGACGCCGTGCGCAGGACAATCCTGCCCGGCGGCCATGTCGTCTCGGATACCCAGCGCATCCTGCTCTATTTCCGCCTCGACGATGCCGGGCGGCTCGTGATGGGCGGGCGCGGCTCGCTGGGCGAGACGAACAGGGACTCCCTGTTCCGCTTCGTCGAGGATGCCGCCTGCCGGCTGTTCCCGGCACTTGGCACGCCGGAATGGCAGTTCCGGTGGGCAGGGAAGGTCGCGCTGACGGCCGATCACATGCCCCGCGTGCACGAACTCGCGCCCGGCCTGCGGACGGTGCTGGGCTATAATGGCCGTGGTGTCGCCATGGCCAGTGCCATGGGCACGGCCATGGCCGACTGGATCGTCACCGGGTCGGACGAGGCCGTGCCGCTGCCGCCCTCGCCGCTGCGTCCCCTGCCCTTCCATGGACTTCGCCGTCCGGTGCTGGAAGCCATCACCGCCTGGTACCGGCTGCGCGACCAGATGTCCTGGCGCGGGGCGAGCCGTACGGGGGCTGCCTCGTGACGGACGTGTCGGAACGCTGCCGCGTCGTCATCATCGGTGGAGGGGCGGTCGGAGCCAGTGTGCTCTACCACCTCGCCCTCAGGGGATGCACCGATGCGGTGCTGGTCGAGCGGGACGAACTGACCTCCGGCTCGACCTGGCACGCGGCCGGCAACTGCCCGAATTTTTCGACGAGCGCCGCGATCATGGCCATTCAGGCCTATTCGACGCAGCTCTATGCCGAACTCGGGGAGCGGGTCGGCTATCCGATCAATTACCACGTCACCGGCTCGCTGCGCCTCGCCCATTCCCGCGACCGCATGGATGAGTTCGAGCGCGTCGCGGCCATGGCGCGCGCACGCGGCCTCGCCTTCGTGGTGCTCAATCCCACCGCCGCGCGCCAGCGCTACCCGTTTCTTGAGCTTCACGACCTTGCGGGCGCGCTCTGGGACCCGCGCGACGGCGACATCGATCCAAGCCAGCTCACCCAGGCCTATGCCAAGGGCGCGCGCGATCTGGGCGCGCGCATCCGCCGCTTCACGCGCGTGATCGGCCTCGTGCGCGAAGGCGCGGGCTGGCGGGTCGTCACCGATCGGGGCGACATTCTCTGCGAGACGGTGGTCAATGCCGCCGGCTACCGGGCCGGGGAGATCATGGCGCTCGTCGGCCGGCGGCTTCCGGTCGTCACGATGTCGCATCAATATCTGGTCACGGGACCGATCCCGGACCTTGCAGGACGCGCGGACAAGCTGCCGCTCCTGCGCGATCCCGATGCAAGCTGGTATCTCCGGCAGGAGCGCGACGGGCTGTTGCTCGGCCCCTATGAGCGAGCGGCACGGATCGAGTGGCAGGACGCCATCCCCGATGATTTCGCCAATGGTCTGTGGCCGGACGATCTCGAGCGGCTCGAGGACTATATCGCCGACGCCATGGCGAGGGTGCCCATCCTTGGCGAGGGGGGCGTGCAGCGGGTGATCAACGGCCCCATCCCCTATGCGCCGGATGGCAATCCGCTAATCGGGCCGGTTCGTGACCTCCCCGGCTTCTTCCAGTGCTGCGTCTTCAGCTTCGGCATCGCGCAGTCGGGCGGGGCCGGACGGGTTGCCGCCGACTGGATCGTGGACGGACGGCCGAGCTGGGATATCTGGTCCTGCGAGGCTTTGCGCTTCGGCCCGAATGTCGGCCAGCGCTATACGGCCGAACGCGCACGCGAACTCTATGCGCATGAATATGCGATTGCCTTTCCCGCCGACGAATGGCCTGCGGGGCGCCCGGTCTTCGCTACGCCGCTGCGGCCGATCCTTGCCGCGAGGGGTGCCCGCTTCTGCGCGCGCGGCCTTTGGGAGCGGGCGGCCTGGTTCGCGCGGCCCGGCGACGATCCCGATCCGCCTCCGTCCTTCCGGCGGACCGGCTGGCATGACGCGGTCGGTGAGGAATGCCGGGCTGTGCGGGACGCCGTCGGCATCATGGATATTGGCGGCTTCACCAAGCTGCTCGTCGAGGGGCCGGGAGCCGCCGCCTTCCTCGACCGCCTGCTGTGCGGCCGACTGCCTGGCGCCGGTCGCATCCGGCTGAGCTGGGCGCTCGACGAGGCGGGTGGCATCGTCAGCGAATTCACGGTCACCCGGCTTGGACCCGAGTCCTTCTATCTCGTCAGCGCAGCCTCGGCGCACGAGCACGATCTGCATGTCGTCGGCCAGGGACTGCCCGCCGACGGGTCCGTGCGGATCACCGACCTGTCGGGCGCATGGGGCACGCTCGCGGTCGCGGGTCCGCGCGCGCGAGACCTGCTGTCGGCAGTGACCGACGCGCCGCTTGGCAATGCCGAATTCCCGTGGCTGTCGGCCCGGCGCATCCCGGTGGCGCTTGCCGAGGCGCTCGCCCTGCGCGTCGGCTATGTCGGGGAACTCGGCTGGGAGCTGCATCTTCCGCTCGCTGCCCTCGAGGGGGTCTACGAGACACTGCGGTCCGCAGGTGCCGGATTGGGCCTTCGGGATTTCGGCGTCTATGCCATGGACAGCTTGCGGATCGAGAAGGGCTATCGCGGCTGGAAGGGCGATCTCGACCGCAATGTCTCGCCGCTTCAGGCCGGATTCGAACGTCTCGTGGATCTGGACAAGGGGCCCTTTGTCGGGCGCGAGGCGCTGATCGCCGAAAAGGCTGCCGGAATCCGGCGGCGGATCGTCACCGTCGCCCTGTCGCAGGCCGGGGATGCGGAGGCGCCGGTGGAGGCTCCCGTCTGGCATGACGGCCGGCGCGTCGGCGCCATTACGTCAGCCGCCTACGGCCATGCGCTGCGGCAAAGCCTCGCGCTCGCCCTCATCGACAGCGACGTCGCCAATGAAGGGCGGTCCATCGACATCGAAATGCTCGGAGGCATGAGGCCGGCACGGATCGTCGCCGACAGCCCCTATGACCCCGCTCACTCACGCCTTCGCGCCTAGGATACACAACGGAGTTCCGCCATGTCGCTTCCCGCTCACGCACAGGTCATCGTCATCGGCGGCGGCATCATCGGCTGCTCGACGGCCTATCACCTCACGAAACTCGGCGTGAAGGACGTCCTTCTGCTGGAGCGCAAGCAGCTGACGAGCGGCACGACATGGCATGCCGCCGGTCTCGTGCGGGCCACCCTGTACACGCAGAACCTGACGCGGCTGGCGAAATATACGGTCGATCTGTACGGCAAGCTGGAAGCCGAGACGGGGCAGCCAACGGGCTTCGTCCAGCCCGGCTCGATCTCTATCGCGACCAATGCGGAACGCTGGGAGGAATTGCTGCGCGGCGTCGGCATGCTCCATTCCTTCGGAGTCGAGGCCGAGCCGATCTCGCCGCGCGAGGCGCAGGACAAGTGGCCCCTCATGACGATCGACGATGTGGTGGGTGCCGTCTGGTATCCCCGCGACGGGAAGTGCAACCCCATCGACACCTGCATGGCGCTGGCGCGCGGGGCACGCATGGGCGGCGCGAAGATCGTCGAGAACGTCAAGGTCCGACGGGTTCTGGTCGAGAATGGCCGGGCCGTCGGTGTCGAGACCGAGGAAGGCACCGTGCGCGCCGAGCATGTGGTGAACTGCACCGGCATGTGGGCACGCGATCTTGCGCTGGACAGCGGCGTGGCCGTGCCGCTCCAGGCCTGCGAGCATTTCTACATCGTCACGGACCCCATGCCGGGCATGCATGCGGATCTCCCCGTGATGCGGGACATGGACCATTGCGCCTATTACAAGGAGGATGCCGGCAAGCTGCTGCTGGGCGCCTTCGAGCCGGTCGCAAAGCCATGGGCCATCGACGGGATACCGGAGGATTTCTGCTTCGGTGAATTGCCCGAGGACTTCGACCATTTCGCGCCGATCCTCGAGGACGCGATGCGCCGCGTCCCGAGCCTGTCGCAAGTGGGAATCCGGAAGTTCTTCAACGGCCCCGAAAGTTTCTCGGCGGACGGGCGATACATCCTCGGCCCTGCTCCCGAGCTGAAGAATTATTACGTGGCGGCGGGCTTCAACTCCATCGGCATCCAGTCGGGCGGCGGTGCCGGCATGGCGCTTGCCCACTGGATCGCCAATGGCGAACCGCCCTTCGACCTCTGGGATGTCGATATTGCCCGCTTCTACCCGCACCAGAACAAGAAGAGCTTCCTCATTCCGCGCGTGTCGGAGTCGCTGGGCCTGCTTTACGCAATGCACTGGCCGTTCCGGCAATATGAGAGTTCACGCGGCGAGAGGCTCTCTCCCCTGCATGAGCGCATCGCGGCGGCGGGTGCGGGCTTTGGCGAGGTCGCGGGCTATGAGCGCCCCAACTGGTTCGGAGAACCGGGGGAAAAGCCCCGCTATGAATATTCCTGGGGCCGGCAGAACTGGTTCGAGCCCTCGCGCCAGGAGCACCTCGCCGTGCGGGAAGCCGTCGGCCTGTTCGACCAGTCCTGCTTTGCGAAATTCGAGGTCACCGGTCGCGGGGCCCTCGCTCTGCTCGAACGCGTGTCGTGCAACAGGATCGACGTCGAGCCGGGTCGGGTCGTCTATACGCAGTGGCTGAACGAGCGCGGCGGCATCGAGGCCGACCTCACCGTGTTCCGGCTGGCCGAGGACCGGTTCATGGTGGTCACCTCCTGCGCAAGCGCACTGCGGGACCTGCGCCATCTGCAAAGACATGCGGGCCTGCACGACGCCGTGAGCATCCGCGACATCTCGGCCGACCGGGCCATGCTGGGCCTGATGGGACCGCGGGCGCGCGACGTTCTGGCCCCCCTCACCGATGCCGATCTGTCGACCGCCTCCTTCCCCTTCGGCACAACGCGGGAGATCAATGTCGCCGGCCTGCAGGTGCGGGCCACGCGGATCACCTATGTGGGCGAGCTTGGCTGGGAAATCATGGTGCCCGCCCAAGACGCCGTCGCGCTGTTCGATGCGCTCGTCGATGCGGGACGTCCGCACGGGCTTCGCCTTGCGGGCTATCATGCGATGAATAGCCTGCGGATCGAAAAGGCCTATCGCCATTGGGGCCACGACATCACGCCTGACGAGGACCCGCTCGAGGCCGGGCTCGGCTTCTGCGTCGCATGGGACAAGCCGACCGCGTTCATCGGACGTGAGGCCCTGCTCGCGCGACGCGGGAGCCTGCCGCGCCGCCGGCTTGTGCAGTTCCTGCTCGAAGACCCTGATGCACTTCTGTTCCATGACGAGCCGATCTGGCGCGACGGACAGCGGGTGGGCCGCATCACCTCCGGCATGTACGGCCATACGCTGGGTGGCGCCGTGGGGCTCGGCTATGTCGAACTCGGGGAGCCCGCGCCGGCAGCCGCCTTTGCCGAAGGGCGCTACGAGATCGAGATCGCGACGCGGCGCGTTCCGGCCCGCGCCTCGCTGAAGCCGCTTTACGACCCCGCCTCGGGCCGCGTCCGCACCTGAAGCCAGGGAGGCAAGGCCGCCCGTCTTGCGGCCCTGTCTCATGACAGAGGGACCAGAGCCGTCACGGCAGGCGGTCCCGGCCGGGCGACAAATAACCGGCCCGCCCGTACACGGCCCCCTGCCCCGGCTGACGGCGATGTCCGGCGCATCGACCGGGCAGCGTGCTGTCGCGCGCAGCCTGTCGGGGTCGCCTTCGTGCTGCAAATCCGCCGCTGCCGAAATTCGTGGAGACGATCCATTTTTCAGAGATGTAAAGCTTTACATTCGTATGTCCCTCGTCCTATCCTTTGAAGCGAGAGGAAGGCAGGCGCTCCCGGCCTCCCTCCCGGAAGGGGCGTGGCCGTGCCAAAAATCCTTGCCTTCGGAGATGCCGCGACCGCCATTCTGGCGACAGCGTGCAAGCTGATCATCAAGCTCTGCATGCTTGTCATTTTCGGCATCCTGTTCGCCGGAATCCTGTTCCGTGAACTGCTTGATCTGCCGTTGTCCTTCACCGAGGAAATCAGCCTGTATGCGATGGTCTGGCTGACCATGGCCTGCATGCCGCTGGCTCTGCTCTACAACGAGCACGTCGCCATGACCTTCGTCATCGATGCCGTGCCGCAGGCTGTGCGAAGGTTCTTCGCCTTCGCTGCTTATGTATCGATCATCGTGAGCTGCGGGTTTCTGCTGGCTTACTCGCCCCGTTTCGTGATGGGCGGGTTCAATCAGGTCCTTCCGACATTCCCGTTGCTTACGCAGGGCGGGATGTACATCGCGATACCGTTGAGCCTGGCCGCAACCGTGCTGGTCTGCATCATGAAAATCATCCACCTCCTCGCCGGTGACAAGGCGCAGAACCCTGCGGGTATGGGCGTCCCTTCCGCCTGATCGCTGCTCTCAATCGAGTTCAGGATAGCAAATGGCCAGCATCGCCATCCCTCTCATCTTGCTGTCGGCCATCATCGGCGTTCCGATTGCCTTTGCGCTGATGATCGGGCCGCTTGCCGCGATCATCGTGAGCGGGGACACCATCTTCATGGAAACGCTGCTCCAGCGTTTCTATTCAGGGATGCACCAGTATCCGATCCTGGCGATCCCGCTGTTCCTGCTTGCGGGCGACCTGCTCAATGCCGGGCGCATCACGGAGCGTCTCGTCGCCTTCGCCAACGCATTTGTCGGCCATTGGCGCGGGGGGCTTGCACAGGTCACCAACGTCACCAACGTGATCTTCGCCGGCCTTTCGGGTTCCGCCGTGGCCGATGCCACGGCGCTGGGCTCGGTGCTGGTGCCCGCGATGGAGAAGCAGGGCTACACGCGTTCATTCGCCGCCGCCCTGACGGCTGCCGGCTCGCTGATCGGCCCCATCATCCCGCCCAGCATCATCATGATCCTCTACGCCTTCGTGACGAATGTCTCGATCGGCGCGCTCTTTGCGGCCGGTGTCGTGCCGGGCCTGATGATGGGCGGCGGCCTGATGCTGATGACGGCCTACATGGCCCGCAAGCGGAACTTTCCGTGGAATCCGGCCCGGGCAACCTTTCCCGAGTTCGTCAATGCCTGCTGGCAGGGCCTTCCGGCCGTTCTCATGCCGGTTGGCGTGATCGGCGGTATCCTTGGCGGCTACTTCACGGCCACGGAAGCGGCGGCCGTCGCCACGGCCTATGCCATCGCGCTCGGCTTCTTCGTGACGAAGGAACTCACCTTCCGCAAGCTGATCCACAGCGTGCTGGGGGCCGGGATCGCATCGGGTTGCATCCTGCTGATCATCGCGGCCGCGACCATGTTCGCGTGGCTCCTGACGATCCTCGAGATCCCGCAGCACTTCACCAGCCTCGTGCTGGGGCTGACGGACAGCCCCTATGTCTTCCTGCTGCTCGTGAACATCCTGCTGTTCATCGTCGGCTGCTTCATCGATGCGGGGCCGGCGATCCTCATCATCGCGCCGATCCTGATGCCCGCCATCACGCAGTTCGGCATCGAGCCCGTCCATTTCGCGCTCGTCATGTGCCTCAACCTGACCATCGGCCTGGCAACGCCGCCGGTTGGCCGCGTCGTTGGCGACCTGTGGCCCTTCCTGGGATGCCACGTCGTGCTGGTGATGATCATCACCTACATCCCGGCCATCTCGCTCTTTCTGCCCCGCCTGCTCGGATACATCTGACAATCAAAAAGGGAGGATAGAACATGTTTCACACTTCGCTGACAAAGCTCTCCGCAGTCACGCTCCTGGCCCTTGGCCTTTCTGCCCCGGTCATGGCCCAGACTGTCAATTTCCGTGTCGGCCATACGAGCCCGGCCGCGGCGGAGTCGGACGACCACGTCGCCTCGCTGGCGCTCAAGGAGTTTATCGAGCGCGAGTCCGGCGGCGAAATCAGTGTCCGGATCTTTCCGGCGCAGCAGCTCGGCAATGCCCAGCAGATGGTGGAGCAGGTCAATAGCGGGGCGCTCGACCTCGTGAACACGGCCGCCCTGTTCCTCGCTCCGTTCCTGCCGGAACTGGCCATCGTCGAGATGCCCTATCTGCTCGACAACGATCAGGTGGCCGAGAAATTCGCGAAGGGACCGATCGTCGGTCACATCCGGACCGAGATGCAGGCCAAGCTTCCCAACGTCTATGTCGCGAACCTGTTCAACACGGGCAACTGGCGCTCGTTCTACACGAGCAAGCCTGTCCAGACGGCAGCCGACCTGAAGGGACTGAAAATCAGGACGGTGCCTGCGCCGCTCTCCATCGAGTTCATCAAGGCGCTGGGTGCGCAGGCTGTGCCGCTCGGCTGGGGGGATGTCTATCCGTCGCTGCAGAGCGGCCTGATCCAGGGGACCGGTAACGCCGCGACCGACATCGTGCCTGCCAAGCTCAACGAAGTCGTGAAGTTCGCGATCATCGACCGCCACAGCTATCTGCTCGGCGCGAACCTCGTCAGCAAGTCGTTCCTCGACAAGCTGAGCGCGAAGCATCGTGACATCGTCGAGCGTGGCCTTGCTCACATGGCCGAGACACAGACGAAGTTCAATGTCAGCAGCGAGGCCGGCGCGCTCGAGCGGTTCAAGGCGTCTGGCGGCACCGTCGTGATCCCGACGGCTGCGCAGTTGGCCACATTCACGCCCGTCCGCGAGACGATCGTCCAGTGGTACAAGACGACCTATGGCGCGAATGGCGAAAAGTGGATCGCCGCATTCCAGGCGGCTGTCGCCGAAGCCCGGAAGTAACACCCGACCAGAAAGCGGAGCAGCCGTGGCCGGCTGCTCCGTTGCCATTCCCCAGCTTGTGAGGGCGGTCAGCGATGTCTGCGCCGAATACCAGTAACTTCCCGCCAACCGAAGTTCCGCTCGACTATCTGCGAGACAAGGCCTTCGCGATCCGGCGTCATTGCATGGACATGTCCATGGGCAAGGGCGAGGGCTATATCGGCCAGGCGCTCGGCATATCGGACATGCTCGCTGCTCTCTATTTCTTCGAGATGCGGCACGATCCGACCAACCCGGAATGGCCCGACCGGGACAGGTTCCTGATGTCGACCGGGCATTATTCGAGCGCGCTCTGGGCGGTGCTGGCCGAGATCGGCGTGATCCCGACCGAGGAACTTTCGACCTACGGACTGAACGGCAGCCGCCTGCAGATGACCACGCTCGACACGACGCCGGGCGTCGAGGTCGTGGGCGGCTCGCTCGGCCAGGGGCTGGGCGTCGGCGTCGGCGTCGCGCTGGGCCTGCGGCTGGATGGCCGCCCGTCTCGCGTGTTCGTCGAGATCTCGGACGGCGAGTTGCAGGAAGGCTCGACCTGGGAGGCGGCCATCGCCGCCAGCACCTTCAAGCTCGACAATCTCGTCATGCTTGTTGACTGCAACGGCATCCAGGCCGACGGCCTGATCTTCGTCAATATCGAGCCCGTCGCCAACAAGTGGCGCTCCTTTGGCTGGGATACGTGCGAGATCGACGGCAACGACATGGGCGCGCTCTGCAACGCCCTGATCCGCGCCCGCCCCAAGGACGGCAAGCCCAAGGCAATCATCATGCGCACCGTGCCCGGCAAGGGCGTCCCGACCCTCGAGAACCGCGAACGCAAGCACTTCCTGCGCGTCGCCGACAATGAATGGGCCATGCTCAGCGCCGAACTCGACGGAGGCCGTCATGGTTGACCGCACTGACAACCGGATCGGCGGGATGGAAGAATCCCGCACGATGGCCGGCGGAACCTATGTCGATGCCCCGCTCGCCAAGGTTCTCGTGCCGCTGGCGGCCCGCATGCCGAATATCGTGGCGCTGACAGCCGATCTGGGCCGCGTGAACGACCTGTTCCCGTTCCGCGATGCCTATCCCGACCGTTATTTCAACGTCGGCATGGCGGAGCAGAACCTCTTCGCGACGGGGGCGGGACTGGCACGCACCGGAAAGGTCGCCTTCTGCGCGACATTCGGGTGCTTCGCCTCGCGCCGTGCCTATGACTTCATCGCGATCTGCGCGGCCCACAGCAATCTCGACGTGAAGGTCATCGGCGCCAAGCCGGGCCTTACGAATTCCTACGGCGCCACGCATCAGCCCATCGAGGATACCGGGATGATGCGCCTGATACCGGGCATCACCGTTATCGACCCGTGCGATGCGCTGGAATACATGCAGGCCATCGAGGTCATGGCCATGACGCCGGGCACTTTCTATGTTCGGGCGCTGCGTGGCCGGGTTCCGGTCGTGCTGCCCGAAACCTATCGCTTCCAGCTCGGCAAGGCCGTCCAGCTCCGGGACGGCGACGATGCCGGGATCATCACTACCGGCCTGATGACCGGCAAGACGCTGGCGGTCGTCGATCGCCTTGCCGCCTCCGGGCGGGGCAAGGTCGCCGTCCTGCATGTGCCGACCATCAAGCCGTTCGACGAGGAGGCCGTTGCCGCATTCTGCGCGCAACACAAGCGGCTCGCCATCGCCGAGAACCATGTGAAGTCGGGTGGCCTGATCAGCCTTGTCGCCGAGACGATCTGCGACCATGGCATCGCTCGACGCTTTACGAAGATCGCACTCGAGGACCAGTTCTTCGATTGCGGCTCCGAAGACTACCTCGAGCGGAAATTCGGCATCGACGAGAGCGCCATCGAGGCGAAGCTCGTGCAGTTGCTCTCGGGGCCGTTGCCGGGAGGCGCTCATGTCGATCCTTGACAGGTTTCGCCTCGACAACCGCGTGGTCGCGATCACGGGCGGTGGCCGCGGCATGGGCTACGCCATGGCGGAGGCGCTGGCGGAAGCCGGCGCCCGGATCGCCATTCTCGAGCTGAACCCCGAGCTCGCCCGCAGCGCCGAGCAGCAGCTCACCGACCGGGGCCATGTCGCAATCGGCATCCAGACGGACGTGACCTCCATGGAGAGCGTCGAGGTCGCGCGGGACGCGGTGACGGCGAGGCTGGGGTCGGTCGACGTGCTGGTGAACAATGCCGGCGGCGGCTACAGGAAGCAGGATAACTGGAGCCACCCGACGCAGGGGAGCATTCCCTTCGAACGCGTCAGCATGGAAAACTGGCGCTTCGTGCAGGATGTGAACCTGACGAGCTGCTTCATCTGCAGCCAGGTGTTCGGCGCCTCGATGCTGGAGCGCAAGTCAGGCGCCATCGTCAATATCGCCTCCATGTCCGGCATGGTCGGCAATCTCGGCCGCAGCAACGCCTCCTATACCGCCGCGAAAGCGGGCGTCATCATGCTGACGAAGCAACTTGCGGCGGAGTGGGCCGAAAAGGGCATCCGGGTCAATGCCATCGCTCCGGGCTATGTCCGCACCGCGATGGGTGCCGGGCCGCTCGACGATCCCGGCATTCGCGATCTCATTCCCGTCATGACGCCCATGCGCCGGCCCGGTGTACCCGAGGACATTCAGGGCGTTGCGCTGTTCCTTGCTTCGGATGCCTCCTCCTATGTCACCGGGCACTGCCTGGTCATGGATGGCGGCTACACCCTCTGGTGACCCCCTCGCAGCGCGGACCGACCCGTGGAGAACCCGACATGAGACCGTTCCCGGCTGCTGTGGCCGTATTCTCGCTGCTCGCCATGACCGGCCCTGCTTCCGCCCATGTCGGCGGGCACGGCGCAGGGATCGTCGCGGGGTTGCTTCACCCGCTGACCGGCGCCGATCACCTACTGGCCCTGCTTGGCGTCGGCATCTGGGCCGCATGCCTCGCGCGCTCGATGGACCGGCGCGCGGCCTTCGCCGTTCCGGCAACATTTCTCGCCTTCGTGGCAGTCGGGGCTTTGGCAGCCTTTGCCGGGCTGCCGGGCCTTCTTCTCGAAACGGGCGTTACCGGTTCGCTGGTTCTGGTCGGTCTGTTGATCGCGTCGCGCCTGCGCCTCCCGCTTGCGCCAGCGGCGGCGGCTGCTGCCGTGTTCGCGCTGTTCCACGGCTATCTTCATGCCGCCGAGATGCCGGCAACCGCGTCGCCCGTCTTCTATGCAACGGGATTCCTTGCGGCCGGGGGGCTGGTGCTGGCGACGGGCGTCATTCTGGGGCGAAATCTCGGGCGTCTTGGGCCGGCGGCGGAGCGCTGGGCGGGGGCAACACTTGCCATCGGGGCGCTCCTGCATGCGCTGGCCTGACACTGCGCTTGCGAGCGACCTGCCAAATGGATGGATGTGAGGACGAGAATGGACGTGGAGCTTTCCCACGGCGAACGAAAGATGCAGGTGTCCCTTCCGGATACCGCGACGGTCGTTCGATACGGCGTCACCTATACCGACCAGCTGGCACCGCTCGCGGACCCGTCAGAGGCAGTGCTGGCCGCCCTGCGCGCGCCGCTCGGCATGCTGCCGCTGCGCGAGCTGGCCGGTCCGGGCCGGCGCGCGGTGATCGGGTTTCCGGACCGCGTCAAGGGCGGCAACCATCCCGGTGCGCACCGGCGCGTGTCGATCCCCGTCATTGTCGATGAACTCCTTGCCGGCGGATGCCGGCTCGAAGACATCACCCTGCTTTGCTGCATGGGTTTGCATCGCAAGAACACGGTCGAGGAATGGCGGTCCTATCTGGGCGACGCCATCGTGGACCTGTTCGGCCCGGATCGGATCGTCAATCACGACGCGGAAGCCGAGGATCTGCTCAATCTCGGCCTCGATGCCATGGGCAATCCGATCCAGTGCAACCGGCTGATCGCCGAGGCTGACATCCCGATCGTGCTTGGCCATGTCTCGGGGAACCCCTATGGCGGGTTTTCCGGCGGTTACAAGATGATCGCGACGGGCATTGCCGGCTGGCAGTCGATTGCGGCGCATCACTGCCCGCAGACCATGCACAGGGCCGACTGGCTCGGCGCATCGACGCGGTCGCGCATGCGGATCCAGTTCCGCTCCATCGGCGAGACCATGGAGGAGCGGATCGGGAAGCGCTTCTTCGCGGTCGATGCCGTGCTGGGCAATGGTGCAAGCCCGGTCTTCTTTGCCGCAGGACATCTTGCCGAGGTCGAGAAGGCGACATGGCCGCTCGCGACACGGCTGACGGATGTGGCGGTTCCGATGACGGAGAAAGCCGACGTCCTGGCTTTCGGCTTGCCGCGTGATTTCCACTATGGCCCCGGCATGGGCACGAATCCCTTGCTGATGGCGCTGGCCATTTCCGGGCAGATGTCACGTTGCTGGGGCGCCTTTCGCGAAGGCGGCGTGGTGATTGCCTCCGCGCTTTGCGACGGCTGGTTCAACGACGACTGGTTTCCGTCCTATCGCCGCACATTCGAGGAGTTTCAGGATTTCGCGACGGCGGCCGATTATCTCGAGTCTCAGGCGGCTGCCGACCTGACATGCGATGCCGGATATCGCCGGATGTATCGGGAAAACTTCACCTATCACCCGTTCCACGCCATGTCGATGTTGAGCGGCGCCGCCGTCTCCACGCAACGCTGCGCTGCCGTCTATATCGTCGGCGCGCGCAAGCCGGGTCTCGCGCGCGCGATGGGTTTTCGGACAGCCGACACGTTCGAGCAGGCCCTCAAGGACGCGCAGAGATATGTCGGCCAGAACCCGCGCGTCCTGTGCACGCCTGAATGCTTCTCCGGGCAGGCGCCGATCCATCTGAAGCTGGGCAGCGCCTGACATGGCACAGGCTCGCCGGCATATTCACCTCGATCCGGTGGGCGGCATTGCCGGGGACATGTTCGTGGCGGCTGTCATCGACCTTTGCCCCGAGGCGGAGGACGATGTCCGGTCTGCGCTGGCGACCCTCGGCCTTCCGCGCAGCGTCGCTTATGGATCGATCGCGGGGCTGGTCAACGGCCTCCATGCCCGGCTGTTCACGGTGGATGTCGGTGCTGCCGCCCCTCCAACAGGAGCCTATCCGGCGATTGTCGGGCGGATCGAGGCTGCGACCCTGCCGCAAGGGACGAAGGACCGGGCGCTGGACATCTTCGCGCGGCTGGCGCAAGCGGAGGCCCAGGTCCATGGCGTCCCGGTCGAGAAGGTGCATTTCCACGAGATCGCCGACTGGGACTCCATCGTCGATATCGTCGCTGCCGCCGTCCTGATCGCCCGGTTCGGGGATGCAAGCTGGAGCTGCGGTCCCCTTCCGAGGGGCGGTGGCCTCGTCAAGACGCAACATGGCAGGCTGCCCGTGCCGGCGCCCGCGACGCTTGAAGTCGCGAAGGGTCTGCGCTGGCATGACGACGGCGTTCCGGGAGAGCGCGTGACCCCGACGGGTGCTGCCATCGTCAGCCATTTGCTGGCCCATAATCCTGCAGGAGGCCAGCGCCTCGACGGCGGCCCTGCCGCGATACCGGAGGGCGCGCTCCTTGGCAGCGGCTATGGTGCTGGCAGCAAGACATTCCCGAACCTTCCGAACGTGGTGCGCGCGACGCTGTACGATACAAGCAGCGCGGTCACGGACAGGGTTGCCGTCATCAGCTTCGAGATCGACGACATGACGGGCGAAGAGCTCGCGATTGCGATGGACCGGCTCAGGGGCCTGTCCGGCGTGCTTGACGTCGGGATGGCCCAGTCCGTCGGCAAGAAAGGGCGCCCCCGCTGCGACATCCGCATCCTGGCCGAGCCCGGCGCGCTGACTGCCGTCGGCGATGCCTGTTTCGCGGAGACGACGACGCTGGGCTTTCGGCACCGGATCGAGAGCCGCAGGGTTGTCGAAAGATGGCCGGTCATGACCGAGGTCGCCGGCAGCCCCGTGCGCGCCAAGGCCGCACGCAGGCCGGGCGGGGTCGTGACGGTGAAGGTCGAAAGCGACGATCTTGCAGGCCATGCCGGCCTTCGCGCGCGGCGGGATATTGCGCGACGGGCCGAGGCTTCAGCTTGCGGGGATACAGCCGATGAATGAAGAGCTTTTGCCCCGGCTGGAATCGGCGCTTGCGCGCCATGCGCGGCTGGCCATCGCAGTCAGCGGGGGCGTGGACAGCGTGGCGCTCGCCCATGTGGCGCACCGGGCGAACCCGGCGGGTGTCGCGATCTATCATGCCGTCTCGCCGGCGGTGCCTGCCGCCGCGACGAAACGGGTCGTGGCCCATGCGCAGCGCGCGGGCTGGCGGCTCGAACTGATCGATGCCGGCGAGATGGATGATCCGCGTTATGTCGGGAACCCGGTCGACCGGTGCTATTTCTGCAAGTCGAACCTCTATTCCCGCATCCGCTCGCGGACCGATGCAACGATCGCCTCGGGCGCCAATTGCGACGATCTTGGCGATTATCGTCCGGGATTGCTCGCGGCCGGCCAGAACGGCGTCGTCCATCCGCTTATCGATGCGGGCTTCGGCAAGGTCCAGATCCGCGCGCTCGCCCGGCATCTCGGCCTTGACGACGTGTCGGAACTGCCCGCCCAACCGTGTCTGGCAAGCCGTATCGAGACAGGGCTGCCTGTCCGGGAAGAGGATCTCAGCTTTGTGAACCAGGTGGAATCGCTGCTCGGCGACATGCTCGGGGCGGGAGACCACCGTTGCCGGATCGTCCGCGACGGCGTGCGCATCGAGATCGACGGGGCTCAGCTCGGACGGCTCGACGAGGCCGCGCGCAGCCGCGTCGCAGCCTTCTGCATGGCAGCGGGATATGCATTGACCGACTTTGCCGCCTACAGGCGCGGCAGCGCCTTCCTGCGGAGCGAGCCATGAGCGTCACGTTCGACTGGGACCGCGCAAAGAGGACAGGCCTGCCGGAGGCGGTCTTCTGCCTCGGCAAGAGCAACGAGCAACTTGCCGGCATCCTCGACGATGCATGTGCCCGCAAGACTGCCATCCTGCTCACCCGGATGACGGAGGGCCAGCATGGTGCATTGCCGGACAGGCATCGCGAGGCCGTCGATTATGATCCCGTCTCGCGAACCGCCTTCTTCGGGGAGTTGCAGCCCCCGCGCACATCCGGCGAAGTCGGCATCGTGACCGCCGGGAGTTCCGATCTGCCGGTCGCCTGCGAGGCGCAGCGGACATTGCGTTTCTTCGGCCATGAGGCGAGCCTCGTGACCGATGTCGGTGTCGCCGGTCTCTGGCGGCTCCTCGACAAGGTGGAGCAGCTGCGCAGCTATCGCATCCTGATTGCGGTTGCCGGGATGGAAGGCGCGCTGTTCAGCACGGTGACCGGACTCGTCCCCGGCCTCGTCATCGCCGTGCCATCGTCCGTCGGCTATGGCGTATCCCACGGGGGGAACGCGGCACTGACCTCCGCTCTGGCCTCCTGCGCAACGGGTATTGTCGTCGTCAACATCGACAACGGCTTCGGCGCGGCCTGCGCGGCGCAGAAGATCCTTGACCCTTTGCCACTTCGCCCCTTCTCTCTCGCGGGATGACATTCGTCGAGAGTGCAAGAGGACACGGTTGACCAATCGCCGGATCAACATGACGCAGATCGCGGCCGAGCTCGGTTTGTCCGTCGCGACCGTGTCGCGTGCGCTCAATCTTCCCGACAAGGTCCGGCCCGATACACTTGAGCGGGTGCTGGAGAAGGTGGCCGAGTATGGCTATGTCTCCAACGTCTCGGCCCGCGACCTGACGCGCCCGTCGGCTTCTATCCTGGGGGTCATCCTGCCCTCGATGGAGCACGAGGCCTTTGCGACGACGATGCACGCCATTCAGGCCGAGGCGCTTCGCCAGAATCTCTCCGTCCTGACCGGCGTAACCAATTACGATCCCGAGGCAGCGCCGGAACTGGTGACGACATTCCTGCAGCGCCGCGTTGCCGGCATCGTCTTCATCGGACTGGATGACAGGATCAGGGACGATGTCCGTGCCATGGCACGCCGGGGCATTCCCTGCGTCGCACTCTGGGAACTGGTCGACCTTCCTCCCATTCGCTGCGTGGGCATCGACAACAGGGCCGCTGCAGCAGCCATGACCGATTATCTCATCGGGCTCGGCCACCGGCGGATCGGGCTCATTACCGGCCCTACCCTGGCGCAGCGCGTGCGGGACCGCATCGCCGGAACCTCCGAGGCCCTGCTCAAGGCTGGCCTGTCCATCGCGCCCGACCAGATCCTGTCGGCTGCCCCCACCTTCGCGGCGGGGGGCGAGGCGATGGCGAAGTTGCTGGCGGGGCCGACGCCACCGACCGCCGTCTTCGCAGCCGGCGACCAGCTTGCCATCGGGGCCATTGCGGAGGCCAATCGGCAGGGTCTGTCCGTTCCCCGCGACATCTCGATCTGCGGATTTGACGATATCGGCGTCGCGCCGTTCACGGTACCGCCGCTGACCACGATCCGGGTTGCCTCGGCGGAGATGGGGCGCCTTGCGGTCGATATGATCGGCATGGGAGCGGATCCCGCAATGCCGTCCGTCGTCAATCTCGGCTTCGAGCTGATTGTTCGCAACAGCTGCGGGCCGCCGCCCTGACACAGGGTCGGACCGCTCCGTGTCGGGGCGCCTTGAGAATCTCGATCAGACGCTGGTGCGGCGTCTCAGGTTCTCGAAATGTCGCACCATCGCCTGTGACGCCGCCTTGGGATCGCGCTTCCGGATGGCGTTCAGGATCGGCAGATGCTCGGCCTGCAATGTCGCCCAGTCCTCCAGGCCCACGATCGACTTGAAGCCGATCTGGCCTGATTGCTGCAGAAGGCGGTGGACGATCTCCTCGAGAACGGGATTGCCCGCGGCCTGCGCCACGGCCTGATGAAAGTCGCCGTTGATGTCGAGTTCCTCGAGCTTCTCGCGCGGCAGGCTCGAGACCAGCCCCAACGCTTCCTCGATGCGTTCGATCTGCTCGGGTGTCGCGCGCTGCGCCGCGAGGGCGGCCGTCTTGCTTTCCACCGCCTCGCGCGCCTCCCATATCCGCAGGAGCACGTCACGGTTCTCCTCAAGCCGTGAGGATCGCAACCGGGCCGGGTCCAGGATGCGCGTCGAACGCAAATAGCGGCCACCGCCGGGCCTGCTGTCGATGACGCCCTGCATCTCGAGCACGCGGAACGCCTCGCGCAGGACTGGCCTCGACACCTGCCAGCGCACCTGAAGTTCGCGCTCGCTCGGGAAGCGGTCGTTCAGCCCGATATGCCCCGCCGCCACGAGGCTTGCGATCTGGCCGATGATCTCCTCGGACAGCCGGAGGCTGCGCACCGGCCTGAAAGGCCAGGCCTTGTCGATGTCCCTGTCCAGCATGCGCGCCCGCCACTCCCGCCTGTCCGCGTGACCGTCCTAAGCCATCCGCGACCAACATACCATGCCGCACTGCATCATGGCACTTAGCAAACTGGGTTGCCCAATTTTCCATGCTTTGCTAGGCTTTCGTTCAACCAAAAGAATGAGGGAGGAAACGGCTGATGACGGGCCGCGTCACGTGGACGGACCAGTTCCCCGGCAATTTCCTGTGGTCGAATGCGGCCCTCGTCTGCAAGGGGATGGCGCCCTATGGCGTGGTCAGCCTGGCCGATGTCGAGCGCGTTGTAACGCGGCTCGAGGGCCAGCCCGTCAATGCCGATGCCTGGCGGGACGCCTGGCGCGGCGTCGCGGCCGATGCCGAGCGAGAAGCCGAGGAGGCCCGGGCGGCCGGGCGGACCCGCACCTCGGGCATGATGTTCCTGCGGGCAGGCTACTATCTCTACACGGGCGAGCGCTTCCTGCCGCCCGGCCCCGAGAAGAAGGCGCTGGGCGAGCGGGCCTATGCCTGCCTCCATGCCGGCCTGCGCGCGGCGTTTCCCGAGGTGGCGTTCCTCGAGGTGCCCTACGAGTCCGGCTCGTTGCCGGCCCTGTTCATGCCGGCCCGCAATGGCAGCGGGCCTCGGCCGACGGTGGTCGTCTTCAACGGCATGGACAATGCCAAGGAAATGAGCGTGCTTTTCGCGGGCCTCGAATTCGCGGAGCGCGGGTTCAACCTGCTTGCGGTCGATGGCCCCGGTCAGGGCGAGAGCCTGCGCATGCGCGGCATCCGGGCCCGGCACGACTATGAGGTGGCGGCGGCGGCTGCCTTCGATCTGCTCTCGGCGCGGCCTGACGTCGATGCAAGCCGCATTGCGGTCATGGGCTACAGCTTCGGCGGCTACTATGCCGCCCGGATCGCCGCGCGCGAGAAGCGCTTCGCAGCCGGGATCGCGCTGACCGCCGGACATTGGGATCTCGCCGCGTTCCAGGCGGGCGTCCTCGAGAGAATTCGCCGCGAGCAGAAGGCGGTTGCCCAGTCGAACTTCCAGTTCCAGTGGGTCGTCGGCGCGGCGGACCCGGACGAGGCCATCGTCATCGCGAAGGACTTCGGCGTCGGGACGATCGCGCACGAGATCGCCATCCCGTTCCTCGTCACCCATGGCGCCAATGACCGGATCATCCCGGTCGCCAACGCCCAGAAG
>JBIPLL010000145.1:0-6544 GCA_044368425.1 Beijerinckiaceae bacterium | reverse complement strand
GAACTGCTCATCGAGCTCCCTATCCCGAAAGGGCCTGACCTGTCCCGCACGGCCCAAGGCACATACCAGCTTTCCCGCCCCCCGCCAGCCCGTTTCGCCCAGTTCGCCATTGACCGGCCCAACTCCATATGCATTCATAATTCAAAATTCACAAAAGGGGAGGATCGGTTATGAAAGCGTCATTCCTTGCCGCCATTGCAGGTGCCGTTGCGATGGCCTTCACATCGGGATCGGCCACCGCCCAGGGAAGCTGGGCTCCGACAAAGCCGGTGGAATTCGTCGTGCCATATGCCGTGGGTGGCGGTGCGGACGTGTTTGCCCGCCTGCTCGCTCAGGTCATGACAGAGGAAAAGCTTGTCCCGGTGCCGGTTCAGGTCGTGAACCAGCCCGGCGGCGGGAGTGCCGTGGGCGTGGCCTATGTTCTGGCCAATCGCAGCCGCGAGCCGCATACCCTCGTGCTGGCAAACAATCCGCTCCAGGCCACGCCCCTGACGGTTCAGGGCGCACCGGGCCTGAAAGACCTGCAGCCGATCTACAATTTCATGCTCGACGACTTCATCATGGTCGTCAGGGGCGATTCACCGTGGAAATCGGCCAAGGATCTTGTCGAGGCTGCCAAGAAGTCTCCGCCCAAGACCATCAAGGCCGGTGCCGGCGGACCGACGGGCGGTGACGCGATGGGCCAGCGCGCCTTCATGCGGGCGACCGGGGTCGACTTCAACCAGATCATCTTCAACAGCGGCGGCGAGGTGCTCACAGCGATCCTCGGCGGCCATATCGATGTGTCGGTGTCGAACCCGCTCGAATATATCGGCCATCTCAGGTCCGGGCAGCTGCGCGCCATCGGTGCCTTCCGCGAAACCCGCTATCCCGACATGCCGGACGTCCCGACGATGAAGGAACAGGGCTTCGACGCGCGGGCCGTGCAGATCTGGCGCGGCATCGCCCTCCCCAAGGGCATCCCGCAGGAGGCTGTGACCTACTGGGTCGGCGTGATGGAGAAGCTGCAGGCTTCGCCGACCGTCAAGAAGTACCTGAAGGACAACCTCGTCGCAGAAGCCCCCATGAAGGGCGAAGCGCTCATGAAGTTCCTCGGCGAACAGGAAGAGCGCTTCAAGAGCTTCGTCGTGAAGTAACCCGGCCGACCGGACGGGCGCCCCGCGCCCGTCCGCCATCCGCCCGCGGGCCGGGATTCCGGCCAAAGGCTCCGTCCAGAGTGGAGACGGCCATGTTGCTTCGGCGGCTGCTGAACGCCGATGTCGCGATCGCGACGATCATGCTTGCCCTTGGCGGATACTGGCTCATTGCCGCGATTCCCTATGGTTTGTGGCGAGGCACGACTCCGGCAACGGGATTCCTGCCGTTCTGGTACGGCGTTTTGCTTGTCTTGCTCGCCGGCGCGATCCTGGTCCAGCGGGTGCGGCAGGGTGCCGATGAAGCCGGCGACCCGATCGACAGCCCGCGCAAGCCACTGATCATCCTGCTGGTCGTGATTGCTGCGGTCCTGGGCCTCGAGACAGTCGGGTTTGTGACCTCGATCTTCCTGACCATGCTCATCCTGTTCGTGGTGGTCGAGAAGCTGCCCCTCGTGCCTGCGGCGGTCGTCTCGGCTGCCGTGACGGCCGTGCTTTACTTCATGTTCGGAAAATGGCTGGGCGTGCCGCTCCCTGCCGGCCTTCTGGGAGCATAAAGAGTGGATGCGCTCGTCAATCTGGCCGGCGGTTTCGCTGCGGCGATGTCGCCAACCTATCTCCTGCTCGCCGTTGTCGGGGTTCTCGTCGGCCAGATCGTCGGCGCCCTGCCCGGGATCGGCCCGTCGGCCGCCATCGCGCTGCTGCTGCCACTCACATTCGGCGGCGATCCCACCGGCTCGCTGATCATGTTTGCCGGCATCTATGCGGGCTCCCAGTACGGGGGCACGCTGACCTCGGTGCTCGTCAATGTTCCGGGCGAGGCGAGCGGGGTGATGACCGCCGTCGACGGGCACCAGATGGCCCGGCAGGGGCGGGCCGGCGTTGCGCTCGGCGTGGCGGCCATCGGCTCCTTCATCGCCGGCACGGCCGGTCTGGTCGGGCTGACGATCTTCGCCCCGGCGCTTGCAAGTCTGGCGCTTGCCTTCGGGCCACCGGAATATTTCGCGCTCGTGCTGCTTGGTCTGACCTGCCTTGCGGTTGTCGGCGACTCGGTCCTGCGCGGCCTTGCCACCGGTGTTGCGGGCCTCATCCTGAGCACGATCGGGATCGATGCCCAGACCGGCATGCCCCGTTTCCATTTCGGGCAGCTCTGGCTGCTCGACGGCATCGAGTTCACCGTGCTCGCCGTCGCCCTGTTCGGCTTCGGAGAGGTGCTCGCCACCTGCAATGCCGGGACCACCTCGAAGGTCATCCAGAAGCTGGGACGCATCCTGCCGTCGCGCGAGGACTGGAACGCGGTGCGCTGGCCGATTGCACGCGGCTCCCTGATCGGCTTCGTGATCGGCGCACTTCCCGGGACCGGCGCCACCATCGCCGCCTTCGTGTCCTATATCGTCGAGAAGCGCCTCGCCAAGGACCGGTCGCGGTTCGGCAGGGGCGCGATCGAGGGCGTCGCGGGACCCGAGGCGGCCAATAACGGTGCGGTCTCGGGAGCCTTCGTCCCGATGTTCTCGCTCGGCGTGCCGGGATCGGGGGCCACAGCGATCATGCTGGGCGCGCTGATCATGTATGGCCTGCGCCCCGGACCCGACCTGTTCAACACGCATTCGGGCCTGATCTGGACCGTCATTGCCAGCATGTTCATCGCCAATGCGATGCTGTTGATCCTCAACCTGCCGCTCGCCGGCCTCTTCGCCAAGCTGCTGCGTGTTCCCTACAAGTGGCTCTATCCGCCGATCGTGGCGATCTGTATCACCGGCGTCTTCTCGCAGGCCAACAGCATCGAGGATTGCTGGATGCTCGTCGTGTTCGGCGCCGTCGGTCTCGGCATGAAGCGCTATGGCTGGCCCATCGCCCCCGCCGTGCTGGGCCTTGTGCTCGGGCCGATGTTCGAGACGACGTTGCGCCAGTCGCTGACCATGTCGCAGGGCGACTTCTCGATCTTCCTGACGCGGCCGATCTCGGGGCTGCTCATCGCGGCGACGGCAACCGCACTGGTCCTGCCGTTCCTGCTGCGCTTCCTGATCCGCAAGAAACTCGACGAGGCCATATGATGTCCAGCATTCGCGATCGTATCGGCATTGACGTGGGCCGGCGCCTGCCGGCCGAACAGGCCGTGGACTGGGCCATCGCCCATGACGTGCGCTTCTTCGAGCTCTGCCTCGACCCGGACCCCGACCTGCTGCTCAAGGGCGGCGACCGGGCCAAGGCGATCCGCGCCAAGGTCGAGAACAGCCCATGCGCGCTGGGCCTGCACACGCTCTCGGCGGTCAACATGGCCGAAACCTCGCCCCTCATCGCGGAGGCGGTCGAGGACTATATCCGCGCCTATATTGATGCGAGCAAGCGGATGGGCGCCGGCTGGGTCGTGGTCCATGCCGGATTTCACTTCACCAAGGACAAGCCCGAACGCATGAAGGCTGGCCTCGACCGGCTCAAGCGCGTCTGCGACTATGCCGAGAAGCGGGACGCAGTCCTGATGCTCGAGAACATGAATCCCGAGCCGGCGGATGCCGAGGTGAAGTACCTCGCCCACGATCTCGAGGAATGTCATTATTATTTCGACCAGATCGACTCGCCGGCGCTCAAGTGGAGCTACACGGTCAATCACGCACATATTCTCCCGATCGGAATCAAGACCTTCACCGACGGGATGGATGTGTCGCGCTGCGGGCAGGTCCGCGTTGCCGATTGTCACGGCACCGTCGAGGAACACCTGCCCATCGGACAGGGCACGATCGACTTCGCAGAGGTGTTCCGCCTGCTCGAGGGGCGCGGATTCCGCGGCCCCTATATCGAGGGCTTCACGACGCTCGACGACATGCTGGCCGGACGCGAGCGATTGTCGCGCATCGCCGCCGATGCGTTGCGAGGCTGAAGCCGGAACGGCAGGTCGGCGAGGCGGACAGCGCGCCGGCCGGTCGGCTGCCTTACCTTGCCCCCTGAGCCTGCCCTGCATTGCCCTGCAGCCAGGCGAGCGCCGCCTGGGTGCCACCCACCCGATAGGGAATCTCTGCCGCCGCCAGACCCATTTCCACGCCGGCAATGGTGCCCGCGACGGACAGGTCGTTGAAGTCGCCCAGATGGCCGATCCGGAAGACCTTGTCGGCCAGCCGGCCAAGCCCGTTGCCCAGCGACATGTTGCTGCGCTCCAGGATGAGGGCGCGCAACTGGTCGGCCGAGTGGCCTTCCGGCAGCATCACGGCGGACAGGGAACTCGAGTAATCGCGCGGACGGGCACAGACGATGTCGAGCCCCCAGTGGCGAACCGCCCTGCGCGTCGCCTCGGCCGCCCGGTCGTGACGGGCGAACACGTTGGGAAGGCCCTCCTCGATCAGAAGATCGAGCGCCACGCGCAGGGCCTGGAGCATGTTGGTGGCGGGAGTGTAGGGGAAGAAGCCGCGCGCATTGATCGCGACCATCTCCTCCCAGTCCCAGAACGAGCGCGGGAAGCGTGCCGTCTTCGAGGCTGTCCGGGCCTTTTCCGAGATGGCATTGAAGGACAGGCCGGGGGGCAGCATCAGGCCCTTCTGCGAGCCGGCGACCGTGACATCCACGCCCCATTCGTCATGGCGGTAGTCGATCGATCCGAGCGAGGAGATCGTGTCGACCATCAGCAGTGCCGGATGCCCGGCCCGGTCAATCGCGCGGCGGACGGCGGCGATGTCGGTGACGCAGCCGGTCGAGGTCTCGTTATGAACGACGCAGACAGCCTTGATCTCGCCGGACTTGTCGTCCCTCAGGCGCGCCTCGATGGCATCGGCGTCAGCACCGCCGCGCCAGTCGCCTGCAATGAACTCGGCCACGATGCCCAGACGGGTTGCCATCCGGTTCCAGAGGGTTGCAAACCAGCCGGTCTCGTACATAAGGACCCTGTCGCCCGGCGACAGAGCGTTGACGAGGGCAGCCTCCCAGGCACCCGTTCCGGAGGCCGGGTAGATGATGACAGGCTCCGCAGTGCCGAAGACGGGCTTGATGTCGGCGAGGATCGTGGTCGCGAGCTTCTGGAACTCGGGCCCCCGATGATCGATGGTCGGCTTCGCCAGCGCCGCGAGGACCGGCAGCGGCGTGTTCGTCGGCCCCGGTATCTGCAGGAAATGGCGTCCGGTTGGATGGACCATCTTCGTTCTCCGCCCCTCATCTCGGCCGGAAGACCGACCGGCATCTGTCAATTTGCATTATGTATTTTAAATTACAGCTCTGGCAATATCTGCCGTAAGTTCAGGCGGGTTGGGGTACGGGTGCGGACATGACATCGGGTGCAGCGCGACAGGGCTTGAGGACAAGCCCGTTCAGCCGCAATGTCGCGCTCGAGCGCCGCCTGTCGCATGCCATTGCCGGGGACGTCCATTTCGACGCCTTCACGCGCGGCCGTTACGCGACGGACGCCTCGATCTACCAGATCATGCCGGCCGGTGTGGTGTTCCCGCGCTCGGAAGACGACATCGCCGCCACGCTGGCGCTGGCTGCCGAGCATGATGTCAGCGTCATCATGCGCGGCGCGGGCACCTCGCAGAACGGACAGCCGATCGGGGCCGGTCTCATCGTCGATTGCAGCCGGCATTTCAACGAGGTGCTGGCTTTTGACGCGGACCTTGCCAGCGTGACCGTGCGGCCCGGCGCGGTGCTGGAAACCCTGAATGCGCGGCTGCGGCAGGCGGGGCTGTTCTTTCCGGTCGAGCCCTCGACCGCGAGCCGCTGCACGATCGGCGGCATGGCCGGCAACAATTCATGCGGTGCCCGGTCGATCCGCTACGGCAAGATGGTCGACAATGTGGATCGGATCGAGGCGCTGCTGAGCTCGGGCGAGCGGCTGGACGCCCGCGTGATCGGCCCTTCCGCTCATCGCCTGGGAGCGGAGATGCGCGCGCTGGCGGCACGCGAGGAGCAGGAGATCCGTGCGCGTTTCCCGCGCGTCCAGCGTCGCGTCGGCGGCTACAATCTGGATTCGATGCTCGATCCGGAACCCAATCTCGCGAAATTGCTGGTCGGGTCCGAAGGCACGCTGGCAGCCTTCACGTCGCTCACGCTGAAGCTGGCGCGGATTCCGGTGCATCGCCTCATGGGTGTGTGCCAGTTCCCCAGCTTCAGCACCGCAATGGAGACCACCCGGCACCTCGTCGAACTCGGGCCGGTGGCCGTCGAGCTTGTCGACCGAAACGTGCTGACGCTGGGCGCCGACATCCCGCTGTTTCGCAGAACCCTGTCGCGGATCACGCGCGGCGCGCCCGACTGCCTGCTGATCGTCGAGTTCGCGGGGGACAGCCGCGACGATCTGCTGCAAAGCCTGAAGGCGCTCGATTCCTGCATGGCCGACCACGGCTTTCCGGGAGCGGTCGTGGAGATCCACGAGCCCGCGCTGCAGAAGCAGGTCTGGGAGGTCCGGGAAGCCTGCCTCAACATCATGATGT
>JBIPLL010000023.1:0-13206 GCA_044368425.1 Beijerinckiaceae bacterium | reverse complement strand
TGTCGATGAAGGGCGACGGCAAACCCGTCTCGTTCATCGAGGATTGTGCCGTTCCGCTGGAACATCTGGCAACCTATACCGCATCGGTGACCGAGCTGTTCGAACGGCACGGTACGCGCGGCACATGGTACGCCCATGCATCGGTCGGCTGCCTGCATGTGCGGCCGATCCTCAACATGAAATCGCCGGACGACGTCGCAAGGATGCGTGCCATCGCCGAGGAGGCAGCGGAACTGGTGCGACGTTTCGAGGGCTCCTTTTCCGGGGAGCATGGCGACGGGATTTCGCGCTCCGAGTTCATCGCGCCCATGTTCGGCGAGCGCCTCACCCGAGCCTTCGGGGAGGTCAAGGCGGCCTTCGACCCGGGTCTGCACCTCAATCCGGGCAAGATCGTCGAGCCCTACCGGATGGACGATCGCGACCTGATGCGTTTCGGCCCCGACTACGCCGTGGCGGAACCCGCACAGCCAGCCCTCGACTGGTCGGACTGGGGCGGCTTCGGTCGTGCGACCGAGATGTGCAACAATAATGGCGCCTGCCGGAAGCTGTCGGGCGGCAGCATGTGCCCCTCCTATCGCGTCACGCGCGACGAGACGCATGTCACGCGCGGCCGGGCCAATTCGTTGCGGCTGGCTTTATCCGGCCAGCTCGGCCCGGATGCGCTGACCTCGCCGGCCATGGACGAGGCCATGTCCCTGTGCGTCGCCTGCAAGGCGTGCAAGCGGGAATGCCCGACCGGCGTCGACATGGCGCGCATGAAGGCGGAATATCTGCATCAGCGGCGGCTGAAACATGGCATGCGGCTCGGCGACCACCTGATCGCGCACCTGCCGCGCTATGCCCGCGTCGCGGCCGCGCTTGCACCCTTGATGAACCTGCGGGACCGGCTGCCGGGGCTCGCGTGGCTATCGGAAAAGCTGCTCGGATTCGAGCGGACGCGGCGCCTGCCGGCCTGGCGGCGCCCGTGGGCTGCTCCCGCAGCCATGGCGCCCGGTGCCGGAGACGCGCGACGCCAGCTGGTGCTGTTTGCCGATACGTTCAATCGCTATTTCGAGCCGGACAACCTCGACGCCGCGCTGCAGGTGCTGTCGGCCGGAGGCTACAAGGTGCATGTCGCGAAGCCGCCGGACGGCGGCAGGGCGCTGTGCTGCGGCCGGACATTTCTGTCGAACGGCTATGCCGAGGAGGCGCGGGCGGAAGTGCGGCGCAGCTTCGAGGCGCTTGAGCCATTCGTGGCAAGGGGGGCGCGCGTGGTCGTGCTCGAGCCCTCCTGCCTGTCGATGCTCAAGGACGATGCCCATGCTCTGCTACCGGGAGCGGCAGCAACCGCAATCGCGGATGCCGCCTTCTCGCTCGAGGAAGTGCTCGCACGCGATGCGGCGGACGGCACGCTGACGCTGCGCTTCCGGCCGCAGGGCGGGCGCGTGGCGCATCTGCACGGGCATTGCCACCAGAAGGCCATGGGAGGGATGGACGCCGCCAGGGCCTGCCTTTCGCTCGTGCCCGGCCTCGAGATCCGCGAGATCGATGCGGCCTGCTGCGGCATGGCGGGGGCGTTCGGCTATCGCGCCTCGACCTACGATGTCTCGCGCCGCATGGCCGAGAACGGCTTGCTGCCCGCCGTCCGGCTCGCCGGGGACGGCGATGCAGTCATTGCGAGCGGCACAAGCTGTCGCCACCAGATCGCGGATCTGTCGGGTGCAAGCCCCCAGCATGCCGTGCGCATTCTCGCCGACGCACTTGAGCCGGCGCCGGATGGGCGCAATCATTCCGGTACATGACAGACTGGCAGTTTGATGGTGCTGCAGGGGGGGATTGAACCCCCGACCTCTTCATTACCAATGAAGTGCTCTACCACTGAGCTACTGCAGCGAAAGGCAGGCCGCTGGCCGCGCCTTCGTCGGGGGTGCAACTGCCACAAAGCGCGGGGGAGCGCAACCCGCTTGCGGGTCGTGTTGCCCGGCGCGTCGTCCCGTCAGGCCTTTCGGCCGACGCCGCAGGGGCCTATTCCGCAGCCTGACGGGTCTCTTCCAGCGGGCAGGCGGATTGCGGTAGCGCAGCGACCATGGCGGCAGATTCGACCCGGGCGAAGGGCAGGCCCAGAGCCTGCCAGGTCTCGACCAGCGCTTCGGTGAGATGGGCGATCATCGCTTCGTCATGGAAGGGCGAGGGCGTGATGCGCAGCCGCTCGGTGCCGCGGGCCACGGTCGGATAATTGATCGGCTGCACATAGAGGCCGTGGCGGGCGAGAAGGTGATCGCTCGCCGCCTTGGCCTTTGCGGCATCGCATACCATCACGGGCACGATATGGGTCGGCGTCTCCATCATCGGGATCCCGGCCGCAGCGAGCGAGGCCTTGGTCCGGGCCACGCGCTCGCGATGCAGGGCCCGCTCGGTCTCCGAGGACTTCAGATGCTCGACAGAGGCGCGGGCGGCAGCGGCGACCGCCGGCGGCAGCGCGGTCGTGAAGATGAAGCCATGGGCATGCGAGCGGATCGCATCGACGATATTGGCGCTCGCCGCGATATAGCCGCCGACGCAGCCAAAGCCCTTGGCGAGCGTCCCTTCGATCACGTCGAGACGGTCGAGCGCACCGACTTCCTCGGCAAGGCCCCCGCCGCGTGCGCCATAGAGGCCGACCGCATGGACCTCGTCGATATAGGTCATCGCGCCGTAGCGCTGCGCGAGGTCGCAGATCGCATGGATGGGCGCGACATCGCCGTCCATCGAGTAGACGCTCTCGAACAGGATCAGCTTGGGGCGGTCGGGACCGGCTTCCTTCAGGATCGATTCGAGATGGTCGAGATCGTTATGGCGGAAGATCACCTTGTCGCGGCGACCGCCGCGCACGCCCTCGATCATCGAGTTATGGTTCTTGGCATCGGAAATCAGCAGTACGTCGGGGATGAGCTGCGCGATCGTGGCGATCCCGGTCGCGTTGGAGACATAGCCCGAGGTGAAGAGCAGCGCCGCTTCCTTGCCGTGAAGATCGGCCAGCGACGTCTCGAGCGCGACGAGGGGCGCGCTGGTGCCGGAAATGTTGCGCGTGCCGCCGGCACCCACGCCCATGCGGTTCGCCGTCTCGCACAGGGCCCCGACAACCGCCGGGTGGCGCCCCATGCCGAGATAATCGTTGGTGCACCAGATGGTGACGTCGCGCTTGCCGTCCGGCGCATGCCAGACCGCGCGGGGAAAGCGATGGACATCGCGCTCCAGCGTCACGAATTCGCGATAGCGACGCTCGCGCTTGACCTCGTCCAGGGCGGCGGCAAAGAAGCGATCATAGTCCATGAGCCCCACGCCTTCCGGCGCTCTCCATGCCGTGCGGAGAGGCTTGGCCCAAAGGCCCCGCCCATCCGCGTCCGTTTGACCCTTGCATCAGCAGATGACACGCGGCCCCGCCAAGAACAAGCCGGGCGTCTCGCCGCAGGACCGACGGGTCCAGACTGACGAAACGTCGTCCCGAGTCCGGCCGGATACAAGAGCACAGGCCGGCGACATCGACCAAACGCCTCTTGCGACACCTGCCGGGCTTGTTTAACCACGCCAGAATAGGAGCAATCGAGTCTGGCGCCTTGATCCGGATCAAGCGGCGGGATTGCTCCGCAAGCTGCGTTCTCTCTACCGGCCGTCCTGTCCATGACCGAGGTGCCCAATCCAGAACCCGACCGGTCAGATCCCGACCGATCGGAACCTGTGCGGTCCGAACCCGTGCGGTCCGAGGCCGAGCGCCGGCGCGAGCGCCTCGCCGCTTCGCTTCGCGAGAATCTGCGCCGCCGCAAGATGCAGTCGCGCCGGCAATCGACGCGCGGGGCCGGGACTGCGGAGGACGGCCATGCCGCACCGGCAGCCGAACGGGAGCCGCGCGGCGAGGATTGAGACGGCGGACAGCCGCATTCACAGCCGGGTTTCCGGCTCCCGCCACGGGCGGAAAGGATCGACATGGACCGCATTCGTATTGTCGGTGGCGCGAAGCTCAACGGCACGATCCCGATCTCGGGCGCCAAGAACGCGGCACTGCCGCTGATGATCGCGAGCCTACTGACGCCGGAGACGCTGACGCTCGACAATGTGCCGCGGCTATCGGATGTCACCGCCCTGTCGCGCATCCTGGGCAATCATGGCGTCGACCGGGCCATTCCCGGCAAGCGCGCGGGCGACCAGCCCGAAGTCGGCCAGACGATCAGCCTGAACGCGCATACAATCGTTGATACCTGCGCGCCCTACGAGCTCGTCGCCACGATGCGCGCGAGCTTCTGGGTGATTGCGCCGCTTCTGGCGCGGATGGGCGAGGCGCGGGTGTCGCTGCCGGGCGGATGCGCCATCGGCACGCGGCCCGTGGACCTGCTGCTGATGGCGCTGGAAGCGCTCGGCGCGCAGATCGAGCTCGACCGGGGCTATGCGGTGGCCAAGGCCCCGCACGGCCTCAAAGGCGGGCATATCGTGTTCCCGAAGGTCACGGTCGGCGGCACGCATACGGCGCTGATGGCGGCAGTGCTCGCCCATGGCACGACCGTGATCGAGAATGCCGCGCGCGAGCCGGAAGTGACCGATCTCGCCGAGTGCCTGATCAAGATGGGCGCGAAGATCTCGGGCGTCGGCACGTCGCGCCTTGTCATCGAGGGGGTCAGCCGGCTGTCGGGAACGCGGCACAGCGTGCTGCCCGACCGGATCGAGACGGGCACCTATGCGATGGCCACCGCGATGGCGGGCGGCGACGTGATGCTGGCGGGGGCGCGCGCGGACCTGCTGCAATCGGCTCTCGACGTGCTGGAGCAGGCGGGCGCGGAGATCACGGCGACGAATGAGGGCATCCGCGTGCGGCGCAACGGGGCAGGCCTCAAGCCCGTCGATGTCACGACCGAGCCGTTCCCGGGCTTTCCGACCGACCTGCAGGCCCAGCTGATGGCGCTGATGACGCGGGCGTGCGGCACCTCGCGCATCCGCGAGACGATCTTCGAGAACCGTTTCATGCATGTGCAGGAACTGGCGCGACTGGGTGCCCGCATCCGCCTCGATGGCGATGTCGCCTATATCGACGGGGTCGAGGAACTCAAGGGTGCGCCCGTGATGGCGACCGACCTGCGTGCCTCGGTTTCGCTCGTCATCGCGGCTCTGGCCGCGCAGGGCGAGACCGTGATCCACCGCGTCTATCACCTCGACCGGGGATTCGAGCAGCTCGAGGCGAAGCTGTCGCGCTGCGGGGCGCAGGTCGAGCGGCTGTCGAGCTGACGCCCTCGCCTCACCAGCCGTCCCGGCGCCGGGGCCCGATGCCGGGCACGACCTGCGGGGGCGGCTCGCTCCAGCCGCCGCCGCGATTGCGGCTGCTCCCGCCTGAACGCGCATCGAAGCCGGATGACCTGTCACGGCCGCGCCAGTCGCGGTTCTGCCAATCGCGATCCTGCTGGTCGCGGTCCTGCCAGTAGCGGCCCGAAGGGTCCTGATAGAGCCGCCAGCCGGGCTCCACCATGTCGTGGCGATAATGATGGTCGAGGGTCGGCCAGACCTCGATGACGCCACGCTCGCGACGGGGCGAGGCCGCTTCCGCAACGATGGCCTCCTCGTCCGGGTCCATGCCGTCGGCCCGCGCGGGGCCTGCGACCAGAACGCCCGCGAGCACGACCGCTGCAAGGACCACGAGGCGATGCGACGCGACGAGGTCCGCAGCGACGTGAAAGACCGATGGCGTCAGCACGAGTTCTTGCCGCAGGATCATCAGGCCATGCTGCGCCCTGAAGCCTTTTTCGCCAAGCAGAGGCTCCCCACATGGTTGATGCCGGGTGGCGGAGCCGGGACAGCTTATCGGTGCGGCTTCCCTCCCGCCCGGCGCTGGTTTAACAGACGGCCCAAGGGCCTGGACCCGGAAGGGGTGCCTATGGACGAACTGAAGCTCATCGCTCTCGACGCGGACGATCTCGCCGTCGTCTCCGCCCACATGCAGGATGCGGTTGTGCGGCGGGAAGACCTGACCTATCTGCCCGCCGAGCAGCGCCTTGTCCTGCTTGCGCGGCGCTTCGACTGGGAGGCCCCGCAGACGCCGCGCCGCCGGCTGACCGGACTGCATTTCGGACGGGTGATGCGCGCGCAGACGTTCAACCTGCCACAATCGCCCGAGAGCGTCCTCGAATTGCTGGCTGTCACCTTCGCGCCAGCAGGCGAGGCCCTGGAAGGGCCTGGCGGTATGGTCGAGCTGGTCTTTGCCGGCGGGATGGCGATCCGCCTCGACGTGGAATGCATCGAGGCGCAGATGAAGGATCTTGGACCGATCTGGGAAGCGGTGGCGCGGCCGGCCCACGACGTGGCCTGAGCGCCATTCACGACATCACGCGGCATCGGCAGTGCCGCCAGGACAGGATGCAGACAGACGATGGCGATGCGACTCGATGCCCGTGACGGCGATTTCGAGGCCCGGTTCCGCGACCTTCTCGCCATGAAGCGCGAGGTCAGCGAGGATGTGGACCGGGCAGCCGCGACGATCGTCGCCGACGTGGTGGCGCGCGGCGACGCGGCTCTGATCGAGGCGACAGCCAGGTTCGACCGGCTGGATTTGCGCGCGGACACGCTGCGGGTGACGCCAGCGGAGATTGCGGCCGCGCGCGCAGCCTGCGACTCGCGCACGCTTGATGCGCTGGCGCTGGCGCATGCGCGCATCGTCGCCTTCCACGAGCGGCAGAAGCCCGCCGATCTCGACATGACCGACGCGCTCGGCGTGCGGCTGGGCTGGCGCTGGAGCGCGATCGAGGCGGTCGGGCTCTATGTTCCGGGTGGAACGGCGAGCTATCCCTCCTCCGTCCTGATGAATGCCGTTCCGGCCAAGGTTGCCGGCGTGCCGCGCGTCGTCATGGTCGCGCCCTCTCCCGACGGGCGGCTCAATCCGCTGGTGCTGGCGGCGGCGGAACTCGCCGGCGTCGACGAGATCTATCGCATCGGGGGAGCGCAGGCGATTGCCGCGCTGGCCTATGGGACGGCCACCATCTTTCCGGTCGCCAAGATCGTGGGGCCGGGCAATGCCTATGTCGCCGCGGCCAAGAGGCGCGTCTTCGGGCAGGTCGGGATCGACATGATCGCAGGCCCCTCGGAAGTGCTGGTGCTCGCGGATGGCAACGCCAATCCCGACTGGATCGCGGCCGACCTCCTCGCACAGGCCGAGCATGACAGTGCCGCGCAGGCGATCCTGATCACGGACGACGCGGCCCTCGCCGATGCGGTCGAGGCCGCGGTTAAGCGACAGCTCGCCACCCTGCCCCGCGCCGATATTGCCGGGGCGAGCTGGCGCGACTTCGGCGCCGTCGTGCTGGTCTCGAGCCTGTCGGCGGCCGTGCCCCTTGTCGACCGGCTGGCGCCGGAGCATCTCGAAATCATGGCCGCAGATGGCGAGGCCCTGGCGGCACGCATTCGCAATGCCGGGGCGATCTTCCTGGGCGGACATACGCCGGAGGCCATCGGTGACTATGTGGGCGGCTCGAATCACGTGCTGCCGACGGCGCGCTCGGCCCGCTTCTCGTCGGGGCTGGGCGTGCTCGACTTCATGAAGCGGACCTCGATCCTGTCCGTGCCGCCGGAGGCGCTGCGCGCCCTCGGGCCGGCCGCCATCGCGCTCGGCGAGGCGGAAGGCTTGCAGGCTCATGCACGATCGGTTGCCATTCGCCTCAACCTCTGACGAAATCGGGGCGGGAGGCTCAAGACATGGACAACACGCCGCCGGACCGCGTTGCGAACCGTGACCCGCGCTGCCGGATCGTCAGCGTCAGGCTGGATGAAAGCTCCATCGGGCGCGGCAATCTGGACCAGGAACACGAGCGGGCGGTCGCGATCTATGACCTGATCGAAGCCAATCTCTTTGCCGTGGAAGGGCATGATGGCGGGCCCTACGATCTCACGCTCGCGCTCATCGAGCGCAAGCTCGCCTTCCATGTCCGGGAACAGGACGGCGCCGACGTTGTCACGCATTTCCTGTCGCTGACGCCGCTGCGCCGGGTGATCCGCGATTACGAGATGATCTGCGAGACCTATTACGCCGCGATCCGCACCGCCACGCCCTCGCAGATCGAAGCCATCGACATGGGTCGGCGAGGACTTCATGACGAAGCCGCAGAAACCCTGCGCGAGCGGCTCGCCGGCAAGATCGGCATCGATTTCGACACGGCACGACGCTTGTTCACCCTCGTCTTCGCCCTGCACTGGAAGGGTTGAGGCTTGAGCCGGCCGGTGCAGTCGGTCCTCTTTTCCTGCGCGATGAACGCGGTCCGCTCGCCGATGGCGGAGGCCATTGCCCGGCACTATTTCGGCAAGTCGATCTATGTGCAGTCGGCCGGCGTGCGAAAGGGCGAGCTCGACCCTTTCGCGGTCGCGGTGCTCGACGAGATCGGCATCGACCTCAGCCGCCACAAGCCGCGCACCGTCGACGAGCTCGAGGAATGGGAGGGGCTGAACTTCGACCTGATCGTCAGCCTCTCGCCTGAGGCCCATCACAAGGCACTGGACCTGACGCGTACCATCGCCGCCGATGTCGAGTACTGGCCCACCGTCGATCCCACCACGATCCAGGGCTCGCGCGAGCAGGTTCTCGAGGCCTATCGCGACGTGCGCGACACGCTGGTGCGCAAGGTCAAGGACCGGCTGCGGCCCCAGGCCTGAGCCGCGGCCGCGTCAGAAGCCGAAATGCCTCGCCCCGGCCAACATGCAGAGGCCGGCCAGCAGGGCCAGGACCTCCTGCCGGGTGAAGGCCATGACCACGAGGCCGGCAGCCACGCCGGCAAGGGCCGACGGCCCCGCGGAGACGGCGCTCGGCAGGACGGTCGAGAGCACGATGGCTCCCGGAAGAGCTTGCAGCCCCCGCTCCAGACGCGGCGTGATGGGGATGCGGCTCATGCCGATGACACCCGACACACGGCAGAGATAGGTTGCAAGCGCCATGGCTGCGATGGCAAGCCAACTGCCATATTCTGTCAGGAACGAGCTCATTCGCGGCCATCCGTCCGGGCCGATGGCGGCGATGGCGCTGGAGAAGCTGCGGCGCCGCCGGGAGCGGCCGGCAGGAAGGCGCCGACGAGGGCGCCCGTCAATGCGCCGGCGATGATGTGGACATAGCCACCGAGCAGGGCATGGACGACAAGCGCCACCGCGCCGCCGGCGATCCACGGCAAGGCCCTCCAGGCCCCGCGCCAGATGGGGACGAGCATCGCCGCGAAGAAGATCGGCATCACCATGTCGAGCCCCCAGCGGCGCGGGTCGCTGACGAGGCTGCCGGCGAGGTGGCCCGGAATGGTCATGAGGGTCCAGAAAACCCAGATCGTGATGCCTGCGCCCAGCAGGACGCCGATGTCGGTCCCGCCCGCGTTCCGGTAGCGAAGCCCGATCAGCCAGTTCGCATCCGTCAGGAAGAAGAGGTTGAAGGCGGTGAAACGCTTCGTCGCAGGCTGGAGCCAGGGTTGGAGCGTCGCGCCCATCAGGATGATGCGCGCATTGACTGTCGCGGTGACGGCCGCCACGGTCAGCAGGGTCGGCAAGGTCCAGACATCCTGCCACACTTCAAGGGCCACAAGCTGGGATGCGCCCGCATAGACGAGGCCGCTCATGAGGACCGCCTCCCACAGGGTCAGCCCCTTCTCGACGGCCGCTGCGCCGAAAGCGGCGGCAAAGGCGCATGTGCCGGGCAGGAGCGGCAGCGTCATGCGAGCGCCGGCGCGAAATCCGGCGAATGTGATGAGGATGGGCTCGCGGGTCACGTTCGGAGGCAGGATGAGGGACAAGGGAGCTGGCTGCAGCGCTTGGGCCGCAGATGCACACGGGCGGGCCGCGTCGTCAACGCCGGCAGCCGCATGGGGGCCCTGCACGGCCGGTCACCGGGAGAGATGCCATGGATGAGCCGGTTTCGTTCATCCTGCGACCGGACGAGGCTGCCGGGCAGACGCTGCCGCTTGTGCTGCTTGCAGCGCCGATGGCGGCGAGCGCGCGGCTCGACCTCCATCGCCGCATGGTCGCCGCGTTTGCGGGGTGCCCGGCCGAGAACGTGCTGCTGGCGACAGGCGACAGCGGCGAGCCGCTCCCGTTCAGCCCGGCCGGGGCGGGGCGCCTCTTCCTGTCCCGCAGCGTATCGGGCGGCTGCACCGCGCTGGCGCTGGCGCGTGAACCGGTCGGCGTCGATATCGCGCGCGAGGATGGCGGGCCGCTGCCCGTCGACGTCTTGTCGCTTCCCGACCGGCAGGAGATGGCCGCCTGCCCGGACGACGCGTCGCGGCGGCGTCTTTTCATGCGGATCTGGGCGGCGAAGGAAGCCTATCTGAAGGCGCTTCGCACAGGGCTCATGCGCGATCCCGCGACGGTAAGCATCCGGGGCGCGGACAGGATTGATCCGCGCGCGGTCGATGCCGAGGATGCGCGACAGGGGCTGCGCGCACGATTCCGGCTATGGGCATCCCTCGACAGCGGAGCAGACGCGGGACAGGCCGACGCCAAAGAAGAAGGCGCCCTGCCGGTGCTGCCGGAGGGCGCCGTCCTGTGCCTGTGCCGGATCGCGTGAGCCGTCAGACGGCCTCGGTGCTGCGCCCGCGCCGCGCCCAGAAACCCGACGCGATCACGAGGAGTGCGCCGATGGCGGCTGCGCCATAGTGCAGCACCCGTGTGCCCAGGCTGGCCTCGATGCCGCCGATATGGCTCGCAACCCACGGGTCGGAGACGATCATTTCGCCCGCGATCCAGCCGAGCAGAGCCGCGCCGGCCCAGATGAAGAGCGGATAGCGCTCGATGATGCCCATGATCAGGGTCGAGCCCCAGATGATCAGCGGGATCGACAGAAGCAGGCCGAAGACAAAAAGCCAGACATTGCCATGCGATGCCGCAGCGATCGCCACGACATTGTCGAGGCTCATCACGGCGTCCGCGATGGCGATGGTGCGCACCGCCTTCCAGAGCGAATCGCTGTCGGCAATCTCGTGCCCGCCATCTTCCTCGCCATTCAGGAGCTTGATCGCGATCCAGAACAACAGCAGGCCGCCGATCAGCTTCAGCAGCGGCACCTGGAGCAGGAATGTGATCATCATCGCGAAGATGATGCGCAGGCCGACCGCCGTGCCAGCGCCAAGGATCATGCCCCAACGCCGCTGATTTTCCGGGAGCGACCGGCAAGCCAGCGCGATGACCACGGCGTTGTCGCCGGAGAGCAGGAGGTCGATCCAAATGATCTGGAGGACCTGCAGTAAGAATTGGGGCGAGATTTCCATGGGGAGCCCAATTAGCGGTTTTCAGCTGTGCATGCAATTCACTCTCACTGCATGGATATTGCGGTCTCCGCAAAGCGCGCTCGATAAAAGCGCACGCCCGCATACCGACGAACGCCGATGGCTGGACAGAGGTCGCAGCCTTGCCTTTGGCGGGCGGCGCCGTCACTGTTGTGCGTAACGGAGAAGTGAATTCCCCGACGCAGGATCGGCCCGACGCCAGAACGGGCCGCGACAGGGAGCGGCGCGCGGCGCATGTCAGAACCCGACAACCGAGATCTGTCCCGGCCGGCTCCGGCAATGGCCGGCAGCGAACGCATCACCATCCAGACCCCCGGCGATCCGGGCGCCATGGGAAGACCGTCGCGCGGCGGGCTGATCAAGGGCCAGCAGGATTTTGCGGCCGGCCTTCTGCTTGTCGGGCTGGCGCTCGCCGCCATTTGGGCCTCGTCCGACCTGCGGCTGGGCACCTTGCGCTCGATGGGACCGGGCATGCTTCCGGTCTCGGTCGCGGTCATGGTCGGGCTTGCTGGCGTGGCGCTGATGGTTGCCTCAGTCATGGCGCCGGGGCCCGCGCTCGAGCGCTGGTCATGGCGCGGTCCCGCCTTCGTCACGCTCGCCATCCTTGCCTTCGCGATGACGGTCCGGACCTTCGGGCTGGCGGTTGCGGGCCCGCTCTGCGTGATCCTGTCGGGCTTTGCCGGCACCGATACGCGCTGGCGGGAACTCGCCGTCTTCGCCGTGGTGATGACGGCCTTGTGCATCGGCCTGTTCCGCTATCTCCTCAATCTCCCGATACCGGTGCTGATCCTGCCCGGTCTGCGCATCTGAGGCCGGCACATGGATGGGATGCTCGACAATCTGGCCCTCGGCTTCGCCACCGTCTGGCGCACTGTCCCGTGGGTCGATCCGATCCTGGGCATGGCCTGGCCCGTGCCCATCAACATCATCCTGTGTTTTCTGGGCTGCCTCGTGGGCACGCTGATCGGCGTGCTGCCCGGGGTCGGGCCTATCGCGACCATCGCGATGCTGCTGCCGATCACCTTCGGGCTCGATCCCGTCGGTGCGCTGATCATGCTGGCGGGCATCTATTACGGGGCGCAATATGGCGGCTCCACCACGGCCATCCTCGTCAATATTCCCGGCGAGGCGACCTCGGTCGTCACGACGCTGGACGGCCACCAGATGGCGCGCCAGGGTCGGGCGGGCGTCGCGCTCGGCATCGCGGCCATCGGCTCGTTCTTCGCCGGCAGCGTCGCAACGCTGATCATCGCCGCGCTGGGCGCACCGCTCACCAAGCTCGCCATGGTGTTCGGCCCGGCCGAGTATTTCTCGCTGATGGTGATGGGCCTCGTCTTTGCCGTCGTGCTGGCGCGCGGCTCGATCCTGAAGGCCATCGCCATGATCCTGGCGGGGCTGCTGCTCTCGACGATCGGCACCGATCTCGAGACGGGCGTCGAGCGCATGACCTTCGGCTCGCAGTTCCTGTCGGACGGCATCGACTTTGCCGTGCTCGCCATGGGCGTGTTCGGCTTCGCGGAAATCCTGCGCAATCTCGAAAATCCCGAGACGCGCGACGTGGTCCGTCAGGCCATCGGGCGGCTCCTGCCCAATCGCGAGGATTTCAAGGCCTCGGCCGCGCCCATCCTGCGCGGCACCTTTCTGGGCGGGGCGCTCGGCATCCTGCCGGGCAACGGGGCGGTGCTGGGTCCCTTCGCGGCCTACACGCTCGAGAAGAAGATCGCGCGCGATCCGTCGCGCTTCGGCAAGGGCGCCATCGAGGGCGTCGCCGGCCCGGAGGCGGCCAACAATGCCGGCGCGCAGACCTCGTTCATCCCGCTGCTGACGCTCGGCATTCCCCCCAATGCGGTGATGGCGCTCATGGTGGGAGCCATGACGATCCACGGCATCGTGCCCGGACCGCAGGTCATGACCAAGAACCCCAACCTGTTCTGGGGCATGATCGCGTCGATGTGGATCGGCAATC
>JBIPLL010000645.1:0-5967 GCA_044368425.1 Beijerinckiaceae bacterium | reverse complement strand
GCCGATGTCGTAGTGCCCTTCCCACAGGTGCAGGTCGGTGTGGCACAGGCCGGCCGCGCGCACCTTCACGAGCACCTGCGTGCCCTGCGGGACGGGAACGGGCTTGTCCACAAGCTCGAGGGGCTGGCCGTGGTGGATGACGCAATAGCAGCGCATGCGGGTTGACCTCTTGATCGAAAGATGGAGGAAGGGAGGAGTCAGGCCGACGTGGCCGCCCTTGACGATCGTCTCGGCCTTGTCGGGGCTGCCGGCCAGGCGCACGAGGTCGCGCGAGGAGGCGTAGGGGGTGATGTGGTCGTCCTGCGCGAGCAGGTGCAGCAGCGGCACGCGGATGGCGCCCAGATCGACGCGCTGCCCGCCGATCTCCCAGGTGCCCTGCACGAGCCGGTTCTCGCGCAGGAAGCCGTTGACCATCTGGCGGAAGACGCCGCCAGGAAAGGGGATGTTGTCGCTCTCCCACTTGCCCATGCGCAGGAAGCTGCGCACGACCTCGTCCTTGTCGATCTGGTTGAGCAGGTTCATCGCCCCGGCCACCTTGCCGAAGGGCCGCAGCGCGCGCAGCGCGTTCTGCACCCAGTCGGCCGGCACGTTGCCGTGCTGCGCGAGCAGGCCCTCCTCGTCGAAGTGCTCGCCCATCCAGGCCTTGAGCGATTCCAGCCCGTCGCCGTTGACGGGCGCGGCCATGCACACGAGGTTGCGCACGGGGGCTTTCGGGTGCAGCGCGGTGTGGAGCACGGCCAGCAGCCCGCCGATGCAGTAGCCCAGCAGCGTGAGCTCGCGCTCGCCGCTGTGCTCGAGCACGCGCTCGATGCAGCGGGGCAGGCGGTCGAGCACGTAGTCCTCGAGCACGAGGTGCTGGTGCTCGCGCCGCGGGCGGCCCCACTCGATGAGGTAGACGTCGTAGCCTTGGCGCAGCAGGTACTCGACCATGCTCTGGCCGGGCACGAGGTCGAGGATGGTGGGCTGGTTGACGAGCGAGGTGACGATCAGCACCGGCGTGCGGTAGACGCTCTGGACCAGCGGCCGGTAGTGGTGCAGCTTGAGCGTGCCCTGGACGTGGATCGTGTCCTTGGGCGTCACGCCCAGCGGTCCGGCCATCTGGTCGAAATCCTCCGCCGGCAGGCCCATGCGCGCAAGCGTGCGCTGGATGGGGTGGGGCAGGCGCGGCCGGGCGCCCGCCTCGGGGGTGGGGCTCATGTCACGCCCTTCGGGAAGCGGTCCGCGCGGGGGTTGCGGGGGCGGGTGCAGCGGGTGTGGCCGGCGCCGCCGCGGCGGCAGCGGGGCGCCGGTTGCGTGCCGGACGCGCGGGCGCCACCGAGGCAGCCGGCACCGTCGCCTCGAGCGCCATGCGCAGCCGCGAGAGCTCGGCAGCCACCGTCGCCAGGCCGTCTTCCACGCGACCGAGGCGCTCGTCCAGTGCCTCGAGGTCGCTGCGCGAGGGCAGGTTGGAGGCGGCGAGCGAGGCCTGCGCCACCTCGCCGACGAGGCGGTGCGCCATGCGCAGCTCGTCGAGCTGGCGGTTGAGTGTGCCGCCGGCACGTGGGTCCTTGAGCAGCTGCGAGACGGTCTCGCTCCACTGGCCCTCGGAGCGCGCGATCCAGTCGCGCCACAGGGCCAGCGGGCTGATCGTGTTCCAGTCCGGGGCGGCGGCCGCAGTCGGCTCGGCGGCCTGGGCAGGCGCCTTCTTCGTCGTCATGGGCAGCACCTGTCAGGGCTTGAGGATCGTGCGGCCGCGGATGCGTCCGGCGCGCAAGTCTTCGAGCGCCTGCGTGGCGGTGTCCAGCGGCTGCGTGGTCAGGGGCAGAGCGGGCAGCACGCCGCTGCGCGCCAGCGCCATCAGCTCCTGCATCTCCTGCAGGCTGCCCACGTAGGAGCCGAGCACGCTGACGGCCTTCATCGAGACCATGGCGGGCACGATCGGAGTGGAGCCGCCGAAGAGACCCACGCACACGAGCTTGCCGGCCTTGCGCAGCGCACCGAAACCGAAGTTGAAGGTGGCCGCCGCACCGACGAAGTCGATGGCCGCGGCCACACCGCCGCCGGTGGCCTTGACGAGCGCCTTGAGCGCACCGTCGGCCCGCGGGTCGATGACCTGGCCGGCGCCGGCTTCGCGGGCGAGGCCCCACTTCGACGGGTCGAGCTCGACGACGATCGGGGGCGTGTCGAACATCTGGCGCGCCAGGCGGATGCCCGACAGGCCCACGCCGCCGGCGCCGATGATCAGCAGCGGATCGCGCGGGCCCAGCGGCGCCACCTTCTTGAGCGCGCTGTAGGCCGTCAGGCCCGAGCAGGCGTAGGTGCAGGCCTGCTCCTCCTCCAGCGAGCCGAAATCGAGCAGGTAGCGCGGGTGCGGCACGACGACGTGGTCGGCAAAGCCCCCGTCTCGGTGCACGCCCAGGGCCCGCGGGCTGTTGCACAGGTGCTCCTGGCCAGCCTCGCACAGCGAGCAGCTGCCGCAGCCGATCCATGGGTACACCACGCGCCGCTCGCCCAGCTGTACGCCTGTGGCTTCGGGCCCGACGGCTACCACCGTGCCGGCGATCTCGTGGCCGAGGGTGCGCGGGGGCTGCAGGGCACGGGTCATGTCGAGGCGGGCGTCGCCGCCGAGGTCGAAGTAGCCGTCGTGCAGGTGCACGTCGCTGTGGCACACGCCGCAGCTGCCCACGCGCACGACGACCTCGCTGCCCTGAGGCTGCGGGGTGTCGCGGATGACCTGCGACAAGGGGCGGCCGAAGGCCTCGAGCTGGTAGCTCAGCATGAAAGTCTCCTGAGGGATCGGATGAGGTTCGCCGACCGGAATCCGGAAAGCTCGTCGGGGCGCGTCGTGGCCGGCTCAGACCCCGAGGTAGGTGGCCAGCTGCGGGTCGTCGCGCAGCGCGGCCGAGGCACCGCTCATCACGACCTGGCCCTTCTGCAGCACGACGGCGCGGTCGGAGTTGGCGAGCACCTTGCGGTAGTCGCGGTCGACGATCAGCGTGGCGATGCCGTCGGCACGGATCTGGCCGATCACGCGCCAGATCTCGGCCACGATGAGAGGCGCCAGCCCCTCGGTGGCCTCATCCAGGATGATGAGCTCGGGCTGCGTCATGAGCGCGCGGCCGATCGAGAGCATCTGCTGCTCGCCGCCGGAGAGCTGTGCGCCGAGGTTGCCAGTGCGCTCGGCCAGCCGCGGGAAGGTCTGCATCACGCGCTCGTAGGTCCAGGCGCGGTGGGGGTCGGTGGCCACGCGCGCGGCCATCACGAGGTTCTCGCGCACGGTGAGGTTGGGGAACACGCCGCGGCCCTCGGGCACGTAGGCCACGCCGCGGCGCGCCACCTCGTGCGGCCGGGCGCGCGACACATCGTGCCCGAAGAGCTGGATGCGGCCGTCGCGCTGGGGGACGTGCCCGAGCAGCGTGCGGATGAGCGTGCTCTTGCCCATGCCGTTGCGCCCGAGCAGGCCCACCGTCTCGCCGCGGCCGATCTGCAGCACCACCCCGTGCAGGATGTGGCTCGAGCCGTACCAGGCGTGGATATCGTGGGCGTCCAGGATGAGGTCGGACATCGTCATCTCAGTGCCCTCCGAGGTAGGCAGCCTGCACCTCGGCGCTGCTGCGCACGGCCTGGGGCGTGTCGGAGGCGATGACGCTGCCGTTGACCATCACCGTGATGCGGTCGGCGATGCGGAACACCGCATCCATGTCGTGCTCGATGAGCAGGATGGCGTGCTCGGCACGCAGCTCGGCCAGCAGGCCGAGCATGCGGTCGGTCTCCTCCGCCCCCATGCCGGCCAACGGCTCGTCCAGCAGCAGCACCTGCGGCGCAGTGGCCAGGCACATCGCGATCTCGAGCTGGCGCTTCTGTCCGTGGCTGAGGAGCCCGGCCGGGCGGTTGAGGAAATCCGCCAGGCCCACGCGTGCGGCGGCTTCGTGAGCCACGGGCACGCTGTGTCGGCAACTCGCGGCGTCCTCCCACCAACGCCAGGCCAGCGGGGTGCGGGCCTGGGCCGCCAGGCGGATGTTCTCGGCGACCGTGAAGCTCGGGTAGATCGTCGTGCGCTGGTAGCTGCGTCCCAGGCCCGCGCGGGCGCGCCGCGGCTGCGACCAGGCCGTGACGTCCTGGCCGAGGAGCTCGACCGTGCCCTCGGAGGCCGGGATCTCGCCCGACAGGATGTTGACGAGGGTGGACTTGCCCGCCCCATTGGTGCCGATGACGGCATGCACCTGGCCGCGCTCGAGCTCGAGCGAGACGCGGTTCACCGCCACGAGGCCGCCCCAGCGGCGCGTGATGTCGCGCCCGCGCAGCAGCACGTTGGACGTCTCAGGCGTGCCCATCTGGAGCCTCCGCGGTTTCGGCCCGGCGCGAGGCCTGGCCCATCAGTCGTTCCCGAATCTGCCCTGGCACGCCCACCAGGCCGCGCGGCAGCAGCGCGACACTGACGATGATGGTCAGGCCCAGGCCCAGGTGCCAGTACTTGGCGAAGGCCCCGAAGACGGCCTCGGACTTGAAGAACTCCTGCAGCAGCGCGAAGGCGAAGGCGCCGATCAGCGCCCCGCGCAGGTGCCCGATGCCGCCCAGGATGATCATGATCAGCACCGAGCCGGACAGGTGCCAGCTCAGCATCTCGGGGTTGACGTAGCCGTCCTGCACGGCAAACAGGAACCCCGCCAGCCCGGCCAGCGCCCCCGACACGGTGAAGGCGGCAAGCTTGTAGGGGTAGGTGGAAAAGCCCGTGGCGCGCATGCGCGGCTCGTTCACGCGGATGCCGGCCAGCGCCCGGCCGAAGCGCGAGCGCGAGACGAGGGCGAGGAAGGCGAAGGTCGCGGCCAGCGCGGCCAGCGTGAAGTAGTAGAGCGTCTCCGGGGAGGCCAGGTCGAGCACGCCGCCCAGCACCGGCTTGAAGTTCAGGTAGATGCCGTCGGTCCCGCCGGCCAGCGGCGTGTCGTGCACCACGTAGTAGGCCATCTGCGCGAAGGCGAGCGTGACCATGATGAAGTACACGCCCTTGGTGCGCAGCGACAGCGCGCCCACGGCCAGCGCGTAGAGGCCCGCGGCCACGATGGAGGCCGGCAGCAGCAGCGCCAGCGAGCCGGGGTCGCTCTCGGGGGAGGCCAGCACCACGGTGTAGGCGCCGATGCCGAAGAAGGCGGCGTGGCCGAAGCACACCAGGCCGGTGCCGCCCACGAGGAGCTCGAGGCTGAGCGCGAAGATCGCGTAGACCATGATCTTGCTGACCAGGTCCACGCCGAACTTCCCGCCCACCAGGGGGTAGAGCGCGAGCAGCGCCATGCACGCCACGACGAAGGCGAGCTTGGAGCGGTTGTCGGAAACCATGCGGTGTCTCCCTTTCGCTCAGCCGGCCTTGAAGAGCCCGTCGGGCTTCCACAGCAGGATGAGGGCCATCATCACGTAGACGAGCACCCCCGCGGCCTGCGGCAGCAGCACCTTGCCGAAGGTGTCGACGAAGCCGATCAGGAGTGCGGCCAGCAGTGCCCCGCGGATGGAGCCGATGCCGCCGATCACGACCACGACGAAGCAGATGATCAGCACCTGCGAGCCCATGCCGGGGTAGACCGACGAGACCGGGGCGGCCACCATGCCCGCCAGCACCGCGATGGCCACGCCGGCGGCGAACACGACGCGGTAGAGGAACTTGATGTCGATCCCGAGCGACTGCACCATCTCGCGATTGGTGCTGCCCGCACGGATCATCATCCCCAGCCGCGTGCGCGTGAAGACGAACCACATGCCCATGGCCAGCAGCAGGCACACGCCCGAGATGAAGAGCCGGTAGACCGGGTAGGTCATCATCTCGCCCAGCGGGATCGTGCCCGAGAGGATCGGCGGGGCCTTCACGCCGTGCACGTCGTCGCCCACGATGAGGCTGCGCAGCTCCTCGAAGACGAGGATCAGGCCGTAGGTCATCAGCACCTGCTGCAGGTGCTCGCGGTCGTAGAGGTAGCTGTAGAAGGCCCACTCGAGCACGTA
>JBIPLL010000180.1:0-5997 GCA_044368425.1 Beijerinckiaceae bacterium | reverse complement strand
AAGCCGAGCACGCTGGCAAGCAGAGATGGTGCGAGTCCATACCTGTAAGCCACGAGCATCACGCCGAGCAGGTAGAGAACCGTGATGGCGCCAGACGGTATCGCATCCACCTGTGTGATCGGCCAGGCCAGCAAGCTCATGGTGGCGGTTGCAACCAGGGCCGCGAACGGTCCACGCAAATCGTTCGGGATAAGCGAGCGCCCAAGCAGCGCCTTGCGCCGCTCGATGCGCGCATGGGGTGTCACGACCGTGATCTCGAAGTCCGTCGCCAGATCGAGCAGCCGCTCCGAGACCGGTTCGCGGATGAGGCTGATGAGCCGCTGCATCATGGCCCCGCGCCAACGCGGACGGCCTATCACGAGGCGGGTGACGTTCCGCTCGCGGGCGTAGCGCAGAAGTTCTCTCGCGGCGTCGGTCTCCACCCTGAGCGTCACGGTCTCCGCGCCAAGCGCCTCTGCGAGCCGCATCGCCTCGAACGTTCCGGCGCGCGCTTCGGGGTCCAGCGCTTCGTGGCGCGGGGTCAGCACCGTCGCCACGATCCACGGAATGCGCGCTCGCTCAGCCATGCGTTTGCCGGTCCGGATCAGCGCCTTGGCGACGGGGGCCTCGTTGATGCAGACCAGCAGGCGCTCCTGCGTCGGCCAGATACCGGTCGCCGCACTGGCTTTCCTGATCCCGAGCATCTCCGCATCGACCCGGCCGGCGGCGGCACGAAGGGCCATCTCGCGCAGCGCCGTAAGCTTGCCCCTGGTGAAGAAATTCTCAAGTGCGCGGCCAGCCTGCTGGCCCTGGTAGACCTTGCCATCCTTGAGGCGCTGGATGAGGTCTTCGGGAGGCAGGTCGATCAGTTCGATCTGATCAGCCTTCGCCAGCACCTCGTCTGGCAATGTCTCCTGCACGCGCACGCCCGTGATCTGGGCGATGGCGTCATTCAGGCTTTCGATGTGCTGGATGTTGAGCGTGGTGATGACGTCGATGCCGCTGCCCAGCACCTCCATCACATCCTGCCAGCGCTTGGGGTGGCGGGAGCCGGGCGCATTCGTGTGCGCGAACTCGTCGATGAGGGCGAGCGCGGGCTTGCGCGCCAGCAGCGCGTCAAGATCCATCTCATCGAGCCGCTGCCCGCGATACTCGATCGTCTTGCGCGGCAGCAGTTCCAATCCCTCGAGAAGCGCCGCCGTGTCGGAGCGGCCATGGGTCTCGACCAGCGCGACAATGAGGTCGACGCCCACTTTCTGCCGGACCCGCGCATCCTCCAGCATGGCGAAGGTCTTGCCGACGCCGGGTGAGGCCCCGAGGAAGATCTTCAGCCGACCTCGGCGCGTTGAACCGCTCTCCTCGGCGCGTGCGGCGTCGAGGAAGCTTTCAGGGTTCGGGCGCTGCTCGGTTTCGGCTGCCATCAGATCAGTTTACGGCCTCAACGCATCAAGCGCGAGGTTAAGGGCCAGCACATTCACGCAGTTCTCGCCGAGGATGCCGAGGTCGCGGCCCTCGACCTGCCGCTCGACCAGTGCACGCAGTTGCGCTTCGGGAAGATTCCTCGCCCGTGCGACGCGTCCGACCTGCGCCAGCGCGCCGGCTGGCGAGATGTGAGGATCAAGGCCCGAGGCCGACGCCGTGACAAGGTCGGCCGGCTGAGCGCCGGGCCCCAGAGCCTTTGCGCTTGCCTCGACGCTATCGAGCAACGCCTTGCTGGATGCTCCGAGATTGGAGCCGGTGGACGAGGCCGCATTGTAGGGCGCGTCGATGGTCTTGGTTGCGTCTGCAGGGTCAGTAGTACTGGTCGCCGACGGGCGACCATGGAAGTAACGCTCGGAGGCAAAGTTCTGGCCGATCAGGCTTGAGCCGGCGATGACGCCGCCGCGCGTGATGAGCGAGCCATTGGCCTGAGCTGGCATCAGCATTTGGCCAATGCCGGTCATCGCAAGCGGGTAGATGAGGCCAGTCAGCAGCGTGAAGAACAGCGTGAGCAGGAGGGCTGGACGAAGATGGGCCATGGGTGATTTCCTCAGGCGAGGCCGAGCGCATTGACGGTGAGATCGATCGCCTTGATGCCGATGAAGGGAACGATCAGCCCACCCAAGCCATAGACCAGTAGGTTGCGGGCCAGCAGTGCGGAGGCGGATGACGGTGTGTAAGCGACGCCCTTCAGCGCGATCGGGATCAGCGCGACGATCACCAGCGCGTTGAAGATGGTCGCCGACAGGATGGCGCTTTGCGGCGAGGCCAGCCCCATCACATTGAGCAGCCCGAGGCCTGGATAGGCGGCGACGAACAGTGCTGGCAGGATGGCGAAGTATTTCGCCACATCATTGGCGATGGAGAAGGTGGTCAGCGCCCCGCGCGAGATCAGCAACTGCTTGCCGACCATGACGATCTCGATGAGCTTGGTGGGGTCGCTGTCGAGGTCGATGAGATTGCCCGCCTCCTTGGCGGCTGGCGTGCCGGAGTTCATCGCGACGCCGACATCGGCCTGGGCCAGCGCCGGCGCATCGTTGGAGCCATCGCCGCACATGGCGACAAGCTTGCCCTCCGCCTGCTCCTTGCGGATGAGAGCAAGCTTCGCCTCGGGCGTGGCTTCCGCAAGGAAGTCGTCGACTCCCGCTTCCGCGGCAATCGCAGCGGCCGTCAGTGGGTTGTCGCCCGTGATCATGACGGTGCGGATGCCCATCTTGCGGAGCTCGGCAAAGCGCTCGCGGATATGCGGCTTGACGATGTCCTTCAGGTAGATGACGCCAAGGATCCGAGCCCCGCGCGCCACGACCAGCGGCGTGCCGCCAGCATTGGCGATGGTCTTTACTGCGGCGGCGAGTTCCGCCGTCGCTGTCTGGTCCAGATGCTTCAACACGGAGTCAGACGCGCCCTTGCGGATGCTGTCACCGCCCGGCAAATCGACGCCGGACATGCGCGTTTGCGCCGTGAACGGCACGAAGGTTCCGATATCGGCAACTGGTTTGAAACCGTGCAGCTTGCTGCCGAGTTCGACGATCGAGCGACCTTCAGCTGTTTCATCGGCCAGCGAGGACAGCCAAGCTGCCTCCGCCACCTCGCGGTCACTCGCGCCACCGACGGGCACGAAGGCCGCAGCCATCCGGTTGCCGAAGGTGATGGTGCCGGTCTTGTCGAGCAACAGTACGTCGATGTCGCCGGCCGCTTCCACGGCGCGGCCCGACTTGGCGATGACGTTGGCTTTCACCAGCCGGTCCATGCCGGCAATGCCGATGGCCGAGAGCAGCCCCCCGATCGTGGTCGGGATCAGCGTCACGAACAGCGCAGCCAGATAGATCACTGGCAGGATTGTGCCGGACCAGCTTGCGAAGAAGGGCAGCGTCACCACGACCAGCAGGAAGACCAGGGTCAGTCCTGCCAAGAGGATGTTGAGCGCGATCTCGTTCGGCGTCTTCTGGCGCTTGGCGCCCTCGACCATAGCGATCATGCGATCAAGGAAGGTGTCGCCCTGCCGTGCCGTGACGCGCACCACAAGCCAGTCGGAGACGATGGTCGTTCCGCCCGTGACCGAGGATCGGTCGCCGCCGGCCTCGCGGATGACAGGCGCAGATTCTCCCGTGATGGCGCTTTCGTTGACCGAGGCCACGCCCGAGATGATTTCGCCATCGGCGGGGATCAGATCGCCCGCCTTGACGAGGATGACCTCGCCGGGCTCCAGCAACTCCACATCCTGCATCTCGAACAGTTCGTGGTCGGGCGGGTTCAGCAACAGCCGCGCCTTACCGCTGGATTTTGTGGCCCGAAAAGCGTCGGCGCGTGCCTTGCCGCGCCCCTCCGCCACCGCTTCGGCGAAGTTGGCGAACAGCACAGTGAACCAGAGCCAAATCGTGATCTGAAGCCCGATCCAGAAGGTCGGCCCACCCGCGAGCCCCTCGCGGATGGTTAGGATCGTCGCCAGAACCGAAACCAGCGCGGTCGCGAACATCACCGGGTTGCGGGCAAGGCTCCGGGGATCAAGCTTGACGAAGGACTGGACGAGCGCTGGGCGGATGATGTTGGGCGCGAACAGGCCGACATCGGGTGAAGCTTGCTTGGTCATCGGGATGCCTTTCAGAAGCTCGTGCCGCGCAGCATCGAGACATGCTCGGCGATGGGTCCGAGCGCGAGCACGGGCAGGAAGGTGAGAGCGCCGACGATCAGGATCGTCACGATCAGCAGCACGACGAAGACCGGCCCATTGGTCGGGAACGTGCCTGCGGTCGCTGCCGCCGGGGTCTTTGCCGCGAGCGAGCCAGCGATGGCGAGGATCGGCAGGATATAGCCGAACCGCCCCAGGACCATGGCAAAGCCGAGGAAGGTGTTGTGCCAGGGCGTGTTGGCGTTGAAGCCCGCGAAGGCCGAGCCGTTATTGCCCGTCGCCGAGGTGTAGGCGTAGATCAGCTCCGACAATCCATGCGGGCCGGCATCCTGGACGCTGGACTGCGCGTTGCCGGTTGCAATGGCGAGCGCGGCCAGCCCGAGAATACCGACCGGCATGATCAGCAGCGTCAGCGCCGCAAGCTTGATCTCATGCGCCTCGATCTTCTTGCCGAGATATTCAGGCGTGCGTCCGACCATCAGCCCGGCCAGGAACACGGTCAGGATCACGAAGAGCAGCATGCCGGTGAGGCCGACGCCGACGCCGCCATAGACGATCTCGCCAAGCTGAATGCTGAGCATGGCGACCAGCCCGCCCAGCGGCGTCAGCGAGTCATGCATGGCGTTGACCGAGCCGTTGGACGCCGCCGTCGTGGTCACCGCCCAGAGCGCAGAGCCAAGGACGCCGAAGCGGACCTCCTTGCCCTCCATGTTGCCGGCTGACGGATCGGCGAAGGCGGCATGCAAGGGATTGCCAGAACGTTCAGCGGTATAAAGGGCCACGAAGGCAGTCACGATCAGGATCGCCATTGCCGCGAACAGCGCATAACCCTGGCGGCGATCGCCGACGAGGCGGCCATAGCTCAAGACCAGCGCCGCCGGGATCGCGAGGATCGCGACCATCTGCAGAAAGTTGGTGACGGCGTTCGGGTTCTCGAACGGATGCGCTCCGTTGACGTTGAAGAAGCCGCCGCCATTAGTGCCGAGCATCTTGATGGCGACCTGGCTGGCGATCGGCCCCAGAGCGAGCGTCTGCTTCGCACCTTCCAGTGTCGTCGCCTCGACCGAAGCGGAAAGCGTCTGCGGCATTCCCAGCGCCAGCAGAACCAGCGCAAAAAGGACCGATAGCGGCAGGAGCACATAGACCACGATGCGCACCAGATCCTGCCAGAAATTGCCGATCGTGGTCGCCTGACGCGCCGCGAAACCACGGGCGACCGCTGCTGCGACAGCGATACCGGAGGCGGCGGAGAGAAAGTTCTGTGTGGTCAGGCCAACCATCTGGCTGAAATGCGACAACGTCACCTCGCCGCCATAGCTCTGCCAGTTGGTGTTGGTGACGAAGGACACCGCTGTATTGAAGGCGAGATGCCAGGACAGCCCGTCAAAGCCCTGCGGGTTCAAAGGCAGCAGGTTCTGGAAGAACAGGATGGCGAACAGCAACGCGAAACCCGCCGCGTTGAAGGTCAGCAAGGAAGTGGCATAGGCACCCCAGCGCTGGGGTCCACCTGCACCGGATACGGCAAGGATGGCGCGCTCAATGGGCGCCAGAAATGCGATCTCGCCCGTGATAACCCGCGCGACATAGGCGCCGAGCGGCACGGCCACGGCGAGAAGAGCGAGGGCATAAAGCCCCGCCTGAAGAAGATCGGCCTGCACGGCGCGCCTCCCTCAGAACCGTTCGGGCGCAAGCAGCGCCGCGAGCAGATAGACGAACAGCCCCGCTGCGAGCGTGAGGCCAAGGGCGATGTCGAGCGTGGCGTCGAGCGGCATGTGCAGCCATCCTTCATGAGATGGCTTTCTGCTACGCGGCCTCAGCGTAAAGGCGCGATGGCGAATTCAGGCGAAAGGCGTAAAGCGCGCGTAAAGCGGGTACGCCTGACAGCTCGGCTGTCAGGCGCATAACGATCG
>JBIPLL010000598.1:0-6012 GCA_044368425.1 Beijerinckiaceae bacterium | reverse complement strand
CTCCAGTCTTCAAAAGCCTTTTTGTCAAGTTCCCGCTTACGCTTATCATTAGCCTCTTGATAAATCTCATCATCTGGAGCCTTTTTATTCCAGCGGTGCAAATGGGTCAACTTTACCTCTGGCAAATAAATAAAATTAGTCATCTTGCCCAACTCTCTCCAGACATTGTCACAAAACAAATGCCTAAGCGTAGGGAGGGCTATCCATCCAAGTCTTTTATACATTTCAACAGGAACCATTACGTGAGTAGGCAAATCTTCTCCATGCAAATGCTCCAGTCCATCACTTCCATAAACCACGCCCAGCTCAGGCAGGGCATCAATCATAGCCTGATCCCATCCTTTCGTTTCTGGAAGAACGTCATCGCCAAGAATTGCTATATGGGTGTAACCATTTTGCATTGCTACTTCAGCAACTTCATTTACTGAATTTGCATAAAATATTCTTTTGCCAATTAAATAGGTTGTATTATCTAGCTCTGGATATTTTGAATTATCGTCATCATCAATTCTTGCAAATAGAGTATAATCTGTTACGCAATTATCTTTTAATGCTTTGGCAAGTCTTTCAAGATTATGTGGTCTGCCACGGGTAGGCACGGCTACGGCTAGTTTTGTATTATTCATAGTTATATTATACCAGTACCATGGGATGTGGGGCAACTGGGACTTGAACCCAGGACCGAACGATTATGAGTCGTTTGCTCTAACCTGCTGAGCTATTGCCCCTGGCTTCGTAATCTAATTCTGTTTGAAGAAATCGCAATTCCATCTCAACTGATTCAATTGCCTCTGTATTCATCTCTAGCTGCATTTCAATAGCGTCAAGATCTTTTTTAATTGCTCTAAGCTGATCCCAAATGTTATTGTCCATTAATAATTTTCTGTAATTTAAAAACTGCAATATTTAGATGTCCTCCAGAAGATTCAGCAAGCAGTGCTTTCTCAATTCTGGTTCGTTCTTTTTCTTGTCCTGCAGCAAATGCATCTGCAACAAATTGCATATCTTCTGGGGTAGTAGGACTTGCAAGGCCAACCCCATATTCAAATTGTCCCACATTACCCAATTCATAGTCAATATCTGGTAAACTCATACCACTATTTTACACCAACTAGGGAAAAAAATCAAGCAGCTAGAAGATTAATCTTATCTGGCTGGAAGCCTGCCCAAGTGCCCTTTTCTGAAATGACTACTGGTACTGACGAAAATCCCATGCCAACAATTAGGTCTAATGCATCTGGATCTTCAGTAATGTCCACGGTATTGTAAGCAATACCATTCTTATCCATATATCTTTTAGTCATATCGCACTGTACGCACGATGGCTTTGTATAAACAGTAGTCATAAACACTTCCTTATTAAGTTGATGATATATTATACTCCTGTATGGGAGTAAAAATCAAGAAAAATATTACGGTTTGATAACTTTAATTAAGCTACTTGATTAACCGTTAAAATGATTGATGGTGTTGCTGGAATAACTCCATTTGCAAGAATATGTTCTAGTTTTATTTCTGCTTTTGGGGTTTTCCAAAATATTTGAAAGTCTTGTGGTGCTGTGTCTGATGTTACAAAAAAATTCCACGATGCAACAACATATGGAGCATTGGATGGGACTTCAATTTTTGTATTTGTGTCTGCAACAGCATTTCCCTGGTGAACCATCCATATATCAACAGTGGAGCCAGCCCCTCCACCACCAGTATTATGAAACTGAGCAGAAAACTGAATATTATAAACGCCAAGATTTTGAATACGAATTAAAGTTGGATAACCAAATGTATCATTTGCAATTGAAATGCCCTGAGATAAATCTGTGTTTTCAAACCGCATTGCCCCAGGGGTATTTATGGCAAGTGTTTGGTCAACAGAGCTATAAAATGATCCGTGAAAAGGAAGAACAGCAGAAATTCCGCTACCATCATTGGCTGGATGTGTAAATCTAGCCATTAGCTACCACTCTCAAGATTAGTAATCATAACTGCTGCCTTCATGCTTGGAGCAGAAGATATGGCATATAGGGAATCTTTTCCAGGCAGTTCAAAAGAAATGGCGTGGTTAGGAAGAATTCTGTAGCCATAGTTAGTATCAGAAACAGTTGAGCTTCCAATATAGATATATCCAGAGGCATTGACATTTTGAACTGTAATGTCGCAACCAGAATGAACTCCAGCTGGAGAAAGCCTAGTTACGCTGCTATTTGAGAGGGTAATTAAAGAATGTGTTAGCATTCTTATATTCTACCACACTTATGTATATCAATCAATACTATTATTTCCTCCGTCTGCTGGGCAAAAATTCTTGTTTCACAATTTGGACATTTCCAGGTCAGAGGTATCATAAGGCAATTATAGTCTTATTTATGTGTTAAAATAGAATAATGATTTGCCCTAATTGTAATGAATTTGAGATGGCACCAATTTGGTATGGTCATCCTGGTATTGACGAGATTATGCTAGCTCGTGAAGATAAGCTTGTTCTTGGCGGGCCTTATGAAAAACAATATACTCATTACTGCCACTACTGTCAGATTACTTATCCATTTGACGAAAAATAGGATCTTCTCTTATAACTTTTTCTAATGCATACCCTCTTTGCAGTGCAGCTATAATTTCTTCACCTTGCACATCAACCTTAAACGGCTTACCGTCAAAGTCTTCAAATTCCATAATGTAAGTACGTTCTGGGAAAATTATATACTTAGTTTTATTAAGCATTTACTTTGTTACAAGTCTACGCTTAATTGCATCAAAAACTTTTGGACGCTTTTTGTTTGCTTTGCCGTTTTGGCGATTTGGGTTACGGTCACCCTTACTTTTCTTTCCTGACATATAACAATTGTATCACAAGCCATTGACTATTTGCCTGCCAGGGTATATAATATAGCCATGTTCGTAATAGCCAAGCGTGATACATATATTAATCTTATGAAGAATATGGATGCTGAGACTGCTGTGCCTAAAGGTACTTATATGTTTCACATTACCTCAGAAAATCAGGTCAAATATCTAGAGCCTGACGAGATCTGCGTCTACACCCCAGAGCTGGGATTAAATTATACATATAAAGGCGATTGGGATGAGTTTCGAACGGTTTAGCACATCAGACATTTATATGTTTGAAAGTGTTGAAGGCTTTATTGAATGTTGTGGCTGCTTGCTTGCTGATTGGGACGCTGGAGGATTTACACTGTCCAAAACTCCAAGAGAGGCATTAAAACATCTTGATAGACATGAAGAGATTGGCCATGACATCGGGGTAGCAAGAGAAGTAATATTAGACATCTTCCCTGACCTTGACATTGAAATAGAGCCATGGAAAGGCTATTGACATTCTGACCACCCAAGGGTATAATTAAGTATGATCAACCGTTACTTAACTTTAAAGAATATCCTTAAGTACTACAAAAAACAAATTGACTGGAATGTTGTACAAGTAATTGTACTAGTTGGTATGGTACCAGCTATGTTAGTTATAGGTGCAATATTTTTCCCATTTTTAACATCATATTACAGTAGGTAGTAATGCAAACATTTTTGCCATTTAAGAGTTTTAAGCAGTCTGCCAAAGCTTTGGACAATAAAAGATTAAATAAACAAATATTGGAAGGCTATCAAATTCTCAAGGTTCTCAATAACCCAGATCCAAGGGCTGCTTGGCGTAACCATCCTGCAGCTAGGATGTGGGCAGGGCACGAAGAGGCATTATTTACATACATAATGGCCATGGTAGATGAGGCCAACTTACGTGGGATTAAGACGGACAAGAATCTGGCAAATCTAACTGAGCTTCGTAATAAAACTATTAGTCATTGGGGAAGTGGCATGCCAAAGTGGATGGCAGACCGTGGTAAAATTAATAGGGTCATTACAACCCATAAAGCTAACCTTTATAAGAAAGACCCAGAATATTACTGGGAATTTCAAGAGGCCGTTCGTAATGAATTTAACGAGCCATGTTGTGAAACCTGCCAATACTATTGGGTAACCCACGAGGAGAGAAATGCTGCCAGCAAGAGTTAAAATTGGTCCACAGACCTACAAGATTGAGTTTAGAGACCCTGCCAAGGATGGCATGCTTAATGATGGCAGTCATGGCTATACTCTTGATATGGGAAACCTGATTGTGGTATCAAAGACCATTGACCTTTCTAAGCAAAGAATTACACTTCTTCACGAGATTCTCCATGCCTGCAAATTTGTTTTTGAGGGGTATTCTGGAACTAAGAAGGAAATCACAGACCAGGAAGAGCTAGAGCACTATTACATAGCAATATATGAAAATGCCTTGATTATGGTGCTTCAAGACAATCCAGACTTAATAGAATGGCTATCGGAAACAGATGATTAAATACGAACATAATACACTAGTCCTAGATTCAAGTCACACTAAGCATGACCAGAAGGCCGTAAATGACTTTATTGAGCAGGTCGCTAAGCAGGAAAGAGAAAGAGTCTTGGCCGAAATTGAGCAGTTGGAAAAACGGCTAGATGAAACAAGAACTCCAGTGTTTGACCAGTCGCATATGTTTAAGCTCGTTCGTAAAGTGGTTGCTAGGCAGATTTAAGGCTCGGCGGTAAATAGAGATCCTATGCTACTTCGTAGCACTATCCTCTAGTTTCCCAATTATAAATCCACCCCTGAATGTCGAAACATTTAACACACATCTGATTTAGCATAGTGGCATCTCCCATTCTATCCACCCTATCTGCATATTCATGTTCTCCGTCTGGACATGGGTTTTCTCTAGCTTTTGCCATAAACTGGAGTCGCTCTGTAGGTGTCATTTGTTGCCATTGTTCATTCATATTTATTGTGCTTTCTAACATTGCATTTGCCGTGAGAAGGTCTCACATTTTCTAAGGTATCGTCCCCGCCTTTGGATAGCGGGATGACATGATCTACGTGAAGAGATTTTTCCCAGCCTGGCATGCCTGTAGTACGAGGAGCATCTAAATCTATGGCTCCGCCACAAAGATGACAATCCGTACCATAAGTCTCTATAACGGTATTGGCTGAGAAATAATCTTTTTTAGGATTATAGCCTTGGGCTAGAAGTTTTTTAAACCTAGTCCCATTTCTCATCTTACGATTAGTACGGTTATATGCCCTAGCTCTTGCTTGGGCTTCTGGGCGTTTACGAAACTCTCTCCAATAAAGACGCATAGCCTCCATACAGGGTTCGCATGGCTCGTCTTTGTATTTTCGCATATGGTCTCTATGACCATTCTTAGTCCCACAGTTTAAGTGCATCATCAATTTTACCAAACTTCCAGGGTATTGACAAGTCCTTCGTAATAACCTATAATATAGCTATGGACTATAAAGACTTAACACCAGAACAAAGAGAAATTTGGGATGATGGCTACAGCCATGGCCATGACGCAGGATACGATGAGGGCTTTGATAATGGCATTGATGCTGAGGTACCTGAAGAAGCCTATGAGGCAGGAGAAGAAGCAGGTTTTAAATCTGGCTTTGAGGAGGGTATTGCAAAGGAGCAAGAGCGTATCCAATATATCCTCAATATGATGTTTGAATCATCCCTAAATATGGGCAAAGGCAATGATGCTATTTGGTATAGAAATATGATAGATCTACTAAAACCAATAGACTTAAAAGACCTAGAGGATGAGGACTTTTAATGGTATCTCAAAATCACTGTCCAATTTGTGGATTTATTATGATGATTGAAATCCTCAAAGGTGAGGTCAAATACAGCTGTGTCAATAATCACGAGGGTACAAAATGAGATATCCAAAACCAGCCAAAGGCAATAAGACCAACTATCGTAAAGATAGATTTGGAGAAGGCTCTTTACAGAGAAAGATACGCCATCAAGAAAAAGAGCAGTCTAAATTTGATCAAGAGACGGAACGTCTCATAGCCAAATATTCTAAGCAAAAATCTGAGGGTATCCAGGAATAGCCCCAATTCCCTATATAACTAATATCCCCTATATGAAGATATCTCCAGATACAAGGCTATCAAAATAGGAATAAGCCCTATGG
>JBIPLL010000179.1:0-6045 GCA_044368425.1 Beijerinckiaceae bacterium | reverse complement strand
TGGAGAATGGCGAGGATGCGCCGGTCTGTTCGATCAATATCCGTGCTCATCACTGCTTTTCATCCTTTGTACCGTGCTTATCACGCTCAATTAAGAAAATCGACGGTCGAAGCACGGCTATCTTTCGACTAGGATGCGACAAACCCGACAGGAGCCTTTTTCATGACCTCTGCCGCTGCTCTTCCCGCCTTTGCAGCCCCCTTCGCCGAGGACGACGCCGCCATTGCCGGCCGCCTTCTGGCGAGCGCCGCCCTCCCGGACGAGGGCGAGGCCCGCATTGACGCCACCGCCCGTTCGCTCATCGACGCGATCCGCGCCAGGGGCGGGGGCCTGGGCGGCGTCGAGGAGATGCTGCGCGAATATTCGCTCTCCACCCGCGAGGGGCTTGCCCTCATGGTGCTGGCCGAGGCCCTTCTGCGCGTGCCCGACGGCGCGACCGCCGACCGGCTGATCGAGGACAAGCTCGGGCAGGCGGATTTCGCGGCGCATGAGCCGAAATCGGGCGCACTTCTCGTCTCGGCCTCGGCCTGGGCGCTGGGCCTGACGGCCCGCATCATCCAGCCGGGCGAGACGCCGGAAAGCATTCTCGGCCAGATGGCCAAGCGCCTTGGCCTGCCCGCCGTGCGCACCGCAACGCGCCAGGCCATGAAGATCATGGGCAACCATTTCGTGCTGGGCCAGACGATCTCCGAGGCGCTGACGCGCTCGACCTCCGGCGCGGGCCGCAACTACCGCTACTCGTTCGACATGCTGGGCGAAGGCGCGCGCACCGCCGATGATGCGGCGCGCTACTGGCGCTCCTATGCCGACGCCATCGACGCCATCGGCAAATCGGCCGGCAACGAGCCCCTTCCCAATCGTCCGGGCATTTCCGTCAAGCTGTCGGCGCTGCATCCGCGCTACGAGGCGCTCAGCCGCGAGCGCGTCATGGCCGAGCTCGTCCCGCAGGTGATCGAACTTGCCCGCCGCGCCAAGGGCTACGACCTCAACTTCACGGTCGATGCCGAGGAGGCTGACCGGCTGGAACTCTCGCTCGACGTGATCGCAGCGGTCGCCGCCGATCCCGATCTCGCCGGCTGGGACGGGTTCGGCCTCGCGATCCAGGCCTATCAGAAGCGCGCAGGCGCCGTGATCGACTTTGTCCACGACCTCGCGAAGTCGCTCGATCGCCGCTTCATGGTGCGCCTCGTCAAGGGCGCCTATTGGGACAGCGAGGTGAAGCGCGGCCAGGAGCGCGGGCTCGACGATTATCCCGTCTTCACGCGCAAGGCCATGACGGACCTGAACTATCTCGCCTGCGCCCAGAAGCTGCTCGATGCACGGCCGCGCATCTATCCGCAATTTGCCACCCACAACGCGCTCACCGTCGCCGCAATCATCGAGCGTGCCGGTGACTCGGTCGAGGGTTACGAGTTCCAGCGCCTGCACGGCATGGGCGAGGCGCTCTACGCGAAGCTGCTGGAGAGCCGCCCCGGCGCAGCCTGCCGCACCTATGCCCCCGTCGGCGGCCATCGCGACCTGCTGGCCTATCTGGTGCGCCGACTGCTCGAGAACGGCGCCAATTCGTCCTTCGTGTCGGTCGCAGCCGACCCGAACGTGCCGGTCGAGAGCCTGCTGACGCGCCCCGCCGCGATCATCGGCGACGCCAAGGCCGCGCGCCATCCCCGCCTCCCGCTGCCGGTCGGGCTTTATGGCGCATCGCGGCGCAACTCCATGGGCGTCGAACTGGGCCACAGGGTCAGCCTCGCCACGCTTGAACATGGCATCGAGCGCGCACGCGCCGAACAGGGCCGCTGGCGCGCAACCTCTCTCATCGATGGCAAGTCGCAGGCCGGCACGCCGCGCGACCTGCTCGCCCCGGCGACGGGGGCCCGCATCGGCACGGTCGAGGAAGCGCAACCCGATCTCGCCGACCGGGCCGTCGAGGCAGCGCTGCTTGGCGCGAAGGCTTGGGGCAGCATCCCCGTCGAGACGCGCGCGCGGGCGCTGGAGGCGGCCGCCGACAGGCTCGAAGCGAAGCTCGCGAGCCTGATCGCCCTGTTGCAGGTCGAGGCCGGCAAGACGGTGGACGACGCCATCGCCGAAGTGCGCGAGGCGGTCGACTTCCTGCGCTATTACGCCGTCGAGGCCCGCAAGCATTATGGCGAGGGCGAGATGATGCCGGGCCCGACCGGCGAGTCGAACCGCCTGCGCCTGCGCCCGCGCGGCGTCTTCGTGGCGATCTCGCCGTGGAACTTCCCGCTGGCGATCTTCCTGGGCCAGGTCTCGGCCGCGCTTGCCGCCGGCAATGCCGTGGTCGCCAAGCCCGCCGAGCAGACACCGCTGATTGCGGCGGAGGCCGTGCGCGTCCTGCATGAATCGGGCGTGCCCGTGGATGCCCTGCAACTCGTGCTGGGCGACGGCGCCGTTGGCGGGCGCCTCGTTGCCCATCCGCGCATTGCTGGCGTCGTATTCACCGGCTCCACCGAGGTCGCGCGCATCATCAACCGCACGCTCGCGGCCAAGGACGGGCCGATCGTGCCGCTCATCGCGGAGACAGGCGGCATCAACGCCATGATCGTCGATGCGACCGCCCTGCCCGAGCAGGTCGCCGACGATGTCGCCGCCTCCGCCTTCCGCTCCGCCGGACAGCGCTGCTCGGCTTTGCGCCTGATGTTGGTGCAGGACGACGTCGCCGACCGCATGATCGAGATGGTCGTGGGCGCCGCCCGCGAGCTCAAGGTCGGCGATCCGGTCGATCTCTCGGTCCAGATTGGCCCGGTCATCGATGCGGAAGCCCGCGACCGCGTTCTCGCTCATGTCGAGAAGCTCAAGGGCTCGGCCCGGCTGCACTTTGCCGGCGAGGCGCCGGCGCAGGGCACCTATGCCGCGCACCATGTCTTCGAGCTGAAGCGCGCGGAAGACCTCAAGGAGGAGATCTTCGGCCCGGTCCTGCATGTCGTGCGCTGGAAGTCCGGCACGCTGAAGGACGTGATCGCCGGCATCAAGGCCTCGGGCTATGGCCTGACGCTCGGCGTCCATTCCCGCATCGACGGCGTGGTCGAGCAGGTGGTCGAGGCCCTCGACGTCGGCAATATCTATGTCAACCGCAACATCATCGGCGCGGTCGTCGGCACCCAGCCCTTTGGCGGCCACGGCCTGTCCGGCACCGGTCCCAAGGCGGGCGGCCCGCATTACCTCCTGCGCTTCGGCACCGAACAGACGGTGACGATCAACACCGCCGCTGCCGGCGGCAATGCCAGCCTCATCGCCATGGGCGAGTGAACCACGCCCTCGACCATGGATCGCGTGATGAAGCCCGGGAGAGGGAACGCGCACCCCCTTCCCCCTTGCCGGGGAAGGGCCGGGGATGGGGTAGGGGCCGATTGGACGCCGCCGTCCCGGCACAGAAGAGGGCTGCCTCGCGCCGGGAAGGCAGGCGCAAGCGATCAAGCCGCATCGATTGAATGCGATGCGGCACCTGCGGGCACTCGCCCCCTTCCGTTCCGGGGCTTTTGCGATTAGACAACCGCGCATCCGCCGCGCGTCGAACGGGACGCCGCCGGAGGTGCAGGCAGGGGTGCGCAGATGCAGAAATTCACCGTGCTGACCGGCGTCGCCGCGCCGCTCGAGATCGTCAATGTCGACACCGACATGATCATCCCGAAGCAATATCTGAAGACGATCAAGCGCACGGGCCTCGGCACCGGCCTGTTCGCCGAGATGCGCTATCGCGACGACGGCAGCGAGAACCCCGATTTCGTGCTGAACAAGCCGGCCTACCGGCAGGCGCAGATCATTGTCGCCGGCGATAATTTCGGCTGCGGATCGAGCCGCGAGCACGCGCCCTGGGCTTTGCTGGATTTCGGCGTGAAATGCGTGATCTCCACGTCCTTCGCCGACATCTTCTATAATAATTGCTTCAAGAACGGCATCCTGCCCATCGTCGTCAGCCCCGAGAACCTCGACAAGCTGATGGACGACGCACGCCGCGGCGCCAACGCGACCCTCACCGTCGACCTCGAGACCCAGACGATCCAGGGCCCCGATGGCGGCTCGGTCCGTTTCGAGATCGACCCCTTCCGCAAGCACTGCCTGCTGAACGGTCTCGACGATATCGGCCTGACGATGGAAAAGGCGCCCTCCATCGCGACATTCGAGACGAAGACCACGACCTCGCGCCCCTGGCTGTGACCTGAGCCCCCGCCGCGAGCCGCGTCAGCTCTGCGGTTCGCCATATTTCCGGCGCCGGGCCTTGCGGGGCGGCTCCGGCGGGCGGCTTTCGATGAAGTCCCTGTAGAGATCGGGCCGCCGCTCGCGCGTGAGTTCCAGCGCATGTTCGTGCCGCCAGCGCGAAATGGCGGCATGATGGCCCGACGCGAGAATGTCGGGGATCACCCGGCCTTCCCAGTCCCGCGGTCGCGTATATTGCGGATATTCGAGCAATCCGGCGGAAAAGCTCTCCTCGTCTCCGCTCTCCTGCGCGCCCATGATGCCGGGAACGAGCCGCACGCAGGCATCGACCAGCACCATCGCGGCGAGTTCCCCGCCCGACAGCACGTAATCCCCGATGGACACTTCCTCGAGGCCGCGCGCCGCGATGACGCGCTCGTCCACGCCCTCGAAGCGGCCGCACAGGATGACGACGCCCGGCCCGGCCGCAAGTGCTCGCACGCGCGCCTGTGTCAACGGCCGGCCGCGCGGGCTCATGTAGAGACGCGGGCGCGGATCATCTGCGGATGAAACGGCGTCGATCGCCTCCGCCACCACGTCGCAGCGCAGCACCATGCCCGGCCCGCCGCCAGCCGGCGTGTCGTCCACGGCCCGGTGCCGGCCGCGTCCATGGTCGCGCAGGTGATGCGTGTCGAGCCGCCAGAGGCCGCGCGCCAGCCCCTCGCCTGCCAGCGACAGGCCGAGCGGGCCGGGGAACATCTCGGGATAGAGCGTGACGATGCTGGCATGGAAAGGCGCAGCCTGCGCCGGCCTGTCATCCGCCTGCCTCGGCGCGTCCATGCTCAAGGGCAGCCTCCCGCGGGGAACAGCCGGATTCAGCCTTTTCGCCCGGGCGTATCGGGCGCGAGAAGATCGGCATGGGCGACAACGAGACGCCCTGCATCGAGATCGACCTCCGGCACGAAGGCATCCTCGAAAGGCACGAGCACCGTCGGTCCGCCCGCAGCGAGCTTCACCTCGATGATGTCGCCGGCGCCATAATTCGCGACATCGACGACCTCGCCAAGCACGGCCCCGTCAGGCGTGGCGACCGCGAGACCGATCAGGTCGGCGAGCAGGAACTCGCCCTCCTCCGGCTCGGGCAGCCGGTCGCGCGGCACGCTGATCGTGACGCGGTTGAGGGCCTCCGCCGCTTCCCGCGTCGTGACGCCCTCGACCCGCGCGACGAGCATGTCGGCGGTGCCCGGAACCGGACGCACCGACACGATCCGCACCGACCGCCCGTCAGGTGTCGTCAGCGGATTGTAGCGGGCGATGTCCTCGGGCTCCGCCGTGAAGGATTTCAGACGCACCTCGCCCTTCAGGCCGACGGCACGTCCGAATTCCCCCAGTTCGATCAGGCGCGGGTCTCGCGACATGATCTTTTATCAGGCGCTGGCCGCTTCGGCCTTCTTGGCCTTCTCGGCCGCGCGCTCCTGCGCCTTCTTGCCCGGCTCGCCCTTGTTCGGGTTGGAGCGGGCCGGGCGCTTCACCAGGCCCTCGGCGTCGAAGAAGCGCAGCACGCGGTCGGTCGGCTGCGCACCCTTGGCGAGCCAGGCCTTGGCCTTCTCGACATCGAGCGTCCAGCGCTTCTGCTCGCCATCCTTGGGCAGCATCGGGTTATAGGTGCCGATCTTCTCGAGGAAGCGGCCATCGCGCGGCGAGCGGGCATCGGCCACGACGATGCGGTAATAGGGACGCTTCTTCGCGCCACCGCGCGACAGACGGATCTTCAGGGACATCGCAAACTCCGTTTCGTTATGCGTTTGAAGGTGGTTGGATCATCGGGAGGAAAGACGAACCCGCAGGAATCCTGCGAGGATTCACTTCTTCTTGCCTCCGAAGGGGTTGAAG
>JBIPLL010000178.1:0-6047 GCA_044368425.1 Beijerinckiaceae bacterium | reverse complement strand
AGGTCTCGAGCCAGATCAGGCTCTCCAGATCGAGATGGTTGCTCGGCTCGTCGAGCAGCATCGCATCGGGCCGCATCAGCAGGATGCGGGCGAGCGCCACGCGCATCTTCCAGCCACCGGAAAGCGCGCCCACATCGCCGTCCATCATCGCCTCGCTGAAGCTCAGGCCCGCCAGAACCTCGCGCGCCCGGCCCTCGAGCCCATAGCCGCCCAACTCCTCGTAGCGGCCCTGCACCTCCCCATAGCGGGTGATGATCTCGTCCATTTCGTCGGCACGGTCGGGATCGGCCATCGCGGCCTCGAGCGTTGCAAGCTCCGCCGCAACCTCGCTCACAGGCCCCGCGCCATCCATCACCTCCGCCACCGCCGAACGACCGGCCATCTCGCCGACATCCTGGCTGAAATAGCCGATCGTGATGCCGCGCTCGGTCACGACCTGCCCCTCGTCGGGCGGCTCCTGCCCGGCGATCATGCGAAACAGCGTCGTCTTGCCCGCGCCATTAGGTCCCACAAGCCCGATCTTCTCCCCCTTCTGCAACGCCGCCGACGCCTCGATGAAGAGAATCTGGCGCCCGTTGCGCTTGCTGATGTTGTCGAGACGAATCATGGCAGCCCTTGGAACCGAAGACGGGCGGCTTATGGCATGGGCGGGCGGGAGGGGGAACCGCAGGAGATGCGGCGCTCTGGACCGCGCCCTTTGCACGGCTCCCCCTGCACCGCGCCCCCGGCCTTCATCCTGTCCCCGGTGCCAGGAACCCGCCTGGCCGGCCTGGCCTGTCTGGCAGCCGGCAAGCTCTCCACGAAACGAGCCTGAACCGGCTGTCGCGACGAGACGCAGCCATCTGGCGCCCTCCGGGAGACAACATGCAAGTCCGCCATCAAGGCTGGCGGTGCTGTCGGGCGAAGGGCCGGACGCAGGTTCAGCGCTCGGCCTTTCCACCACCGAGCCATTCGCCGAGGCCAATGACGGTGGTGCAGAGTGCTGCCAGGAAAACCCCGAGCGCGGCCGTCACCGCAAAATCGGAACCGGCATCCGACACCATGGTGAAAAGCTGCAACGGCAGGATGTTGACCTGCGAGCCGACCAGCGCCAGCGCCGTGCCATAGGCTCCGATGGCGACGGCGGCGACCAGCGCGAACGAGGAGACGAGCGGGGCCTTGAGTTGTGGCAGGAGCACGTCACGCAATGTCCGCCAGCGCGTCGCGCCGAGACTTTCGGCTGCCGCGAGCTGGCTGGTGTCAAAATTCACCAGAACGGGGGTCAGGAGCATCACGACGCGCGGGATGAGATAGTAGGCGTAGACGAAGGCAAGCCCGTAAGGCGAATAGACCACGCGTGAAAAGGCGACGGGGTCGATGCCGATCAGAGCTTGCAGCGACAGCGTCACGAAGCCGGCCCGCCCGAAGGCGAGAATGAAGCCATAGGCGACGATCAGGCCGGAGAATGTCAGGGGCAGCGCGATCAGGAATTGCCAGCTCATGCGCGCCGCCTCCCCCATGCGCGAGAGCCTGAGCGCGACCAGCAGCCCGACTCCGGTGGAGATGAAAGCGGCGATCAGGCCCAGCGTCAGCGAGTTGATGAGGCCGGTCCAGAACGTGCGCTGTCCAACCAGCTTCGAGAGGCCAGACCAGCCGCCCGCAGTGGCTTCCGCTGCGACGAAGCCGAGCGGAAGCGCAAAGAACAGGGCAAAGAGAAGGAGACCGGGTGCCGCAAGCGACGCCCGGATCAGTCCCATGCCGCGCCCGGAAGAGGGAGCGGGTGCGATCACAGCGCGACGCGCGCCCAGCCCTGCTGCAGCGCCTGCAGCTGGGCGGCCGATTGCCCCAGGTCAAGCAGGGTCGACTTGGCATGCGCCACCAGCCGCGCGCGAACGGCGTCGGGGATCGAGACGCCGGGCACGGCGGGCGTGACGAAGCCCTCGGCGAAGAGCTGCTGACCACGCTCGGACATGATGAAGTTGAGCCACAGCCGGCCGGCATTGGGGTTGGGCCCGTTCTTGACCAGGCTGATCGTGTAGGGAGCCGCCACGGTGCCCTCGGCTGGCGAGATGACCTCGACGTCATCGCCCATGCCATCCATGAACTTGGCCCTGAGCCCGTCATTGACGAAGTTCACCCAGATCGGGATCTCGCCCTTGACGAACTGCGCATAGGGCGTGGTGCCGACGACGCGCAGGACGTTTCCGCCCTTGTGCAGCTGCTCGATATATTTCAGTCCCGGCTCGAGATTCGTATAGCTGCCGCCATTGGCGAAGTTGGCGGCCCAGGTCAGGACTTGCCCGACGCCCGTTGAGCGCGGGTCGAGATAGACAATCGAGCCCTTGTATTCGGGCTTCGCGAGATCGGCGAAGGACCGCGGCGGGTTCTTCACGAGCTTCTTGTTGACGATGAAGACGATCTCGAGCTGGTGGATGGTGAACCACTCGCCCTCGGGATGGCGGGCAAGCTCCGGCAGCTTGTCGAAATTGGTCGGCTTGAAGGGCGCGAGCAGCCCGCGCCTCTGCGCATCGACGCCATTGGCACCGAAATAATAGATCGTGTCGACCTGCGGGCGATTGCGCGTGCGGTCGAGCGCATTGACCGCAACGCCCGAACCGACGTCGTTATAGACGAGGTTCACATTCGGGTAGCGCCGGCCAAAGGCAGCAAAGAGCGCCGCCCAGTTCGCCCAGGTCGGGCCGGTATTGTTGGAGATCACCATGCCTTCCCGCGAAGCGGCTTCGTAGAGCGTGCGCTCGCCGGGATAGAACTCGGGCGTGTCGGTGACGACCTGCGAGGCGGGTGCCTGGGCGAACGCGGGCGCGCAGCCAAGCGCGAGCGCGGATGCGCCGATACCCTGCAGGAGAAGACGGCGGTCGATGGTCATTGTTCCTCCACGTATCCGTTTGGGTTTCAGTGTGTTTCGTTGGGGCTCTTCCCTGCGCCCTCATTGTCCGGTGCGATGACATGCACCGCATCCGGCGGAAGCTCGACATGGCTCGGATGAACGCTGGCGTCGTCGGTTTCGACGAGCAGCGTGATCCCGCTCTCGGTGGCGAAGTCGTATCGGCGCAGCGAACCGAGAAAACGGTCGCGCGTCACGGCGCCGGCGAGCACATTCTGGCCCGATCCTGTGCTCGGCCTCACGGTTTCCGGGCGGATCAGCACGCTGACGGGTGAGCCCGGGCGGAAGCCGTGCGCGCCTGTGCGCAGCGGCCCGAGAACCGTGCGGACATGCGTTTCGTCGAGGATCTCCCCCGGGAGCAGGTTTGAATGTCCGACGAAAGCAGCCACCGCATGGTTCGCCGGAGCCCGGTAGATCTCCTGCGGCGTGCCTGTTTGCAGGACACGACCCTCGCGCATCACCGTGACCCGGTCGGCCATGGAGAGCGCCTCCTCCTGGTCGTGGGTGATGTGCAAGGTGGCGATACCGTAATGTTGCTGGAGCCTGCGGATTTCGTCCCGCATCTCGCCGCGCATCGCCGCGTCGAGGGCGGAGAGTGGCTCGTCGAGCAGCAAGGCGCGCGGGCGAAAGACGAGCGCGCGGGCAAGCGCGACGCGCTGCTGCTGCCCGCCCGACAGCGAGCGGGGCGAGCGCTCGGCCAGATGCGTGAGGCCGACCATGGCGAGCGCCTCCCGCACGCGGGCTGCGGCCTCCGCGGCGCCAACCCTGCGCAGCTTCAGCGGGTAGCCGACATTGCCGGCGATGGTCATGTTGGGAAACAGGGCATAGCTCTGGAAAACGATGCCAAGGTCGCGCTCACGCGGCGGCGTTGCGCGCATGTCCTGCCCGCCGATGCGGATGTCGCCGATATCCGGCATCAGAAAACCGGCGATGAGCTTGAGCACCGTCGACTTGCCGCAGCCGGACGGGCCAATGACCGCCATCAGTTCCCCCTCGCTGATGGCAAGCGAGACGTCGCAGACGCCGGCCCCGCCGGGGCCGTAGCGGAAGGAGACGTTGTCGAGGGCAATTGTCATGCGATCGCCCTCCCCTCGGAGGCCGCGCCGCGGCCGACCAGCGCGCCGGAAACGGCGGCGATCAGGGCAAGCAGCAGGAGCACAACGGTTGCCGCGCAGGCGAAGCCGGTCGCGCCGTAGAAGGCCTGCAGCAGCACGATGGGATAGGTGCGATGCATGAAGCCGGCGATCAGATTGGTCAGCTGGAACTCGCCGATGGAGAGTGCCGCCACAAGGATCGAGCCGGAAGCCAGGCTGTGGACCATGCCCGGCAGCACGATATCGAGGAAGCGCCGATGAAAGGACGCGCCGAGCGATTCGGCCGCCTGCTCCAGACTGGCCATGCCCTGAAGCCTCATGTCCGCGATCAGCGCCTGCAGCAGATAGGGCAGGCAGACGACGACATGTGCCGCGACCGTCAGCCAGCCGGCCCCGAGGAAAGGAAGTTCCTCCGTCGAAAAGGCCAGCATGTAACCGAAGCCCAGCACCACCGCAGGGGCGGCCACCGGCGACAGGTAGAGAACCCGGCCAACCAGAGCCAGTCCGCCTGATCGCGCATTCGCGATCGCATAGGCGAGCGGCAGGCCGATCAGCGCCGAGACGGTGACGGTGGCAAGGCAGATCCAAAGGCTGGTCCAGAAGGCGCGAACGAATGTCGCGTTCTCCCAGAGCTGGACATACCAGCGCCCCGTGACGCCGACCGGCAGGAGCGTGTTGCTCCAGACGCCGCCGACCGATCCGACGACGATGAGGGCGATGGGCGTCACGAGATACAGGGCATACAGCGCCAGCGTCGCGCCGCTGACGCCCGTGGGCTTCCCGCTGAGCGCGAGCGCGCTCATGCTGCGTACCCAAGATAGCGCAGCGCGACGGCTTCCATCGCCGCCTCGATGTTCTCGCAATCCAGTGCGCCCGGCACCCGCATGGCCGGTGGCATTGCCGCCACCAGCCGGCCCATCTTCAGGCCGAGCGCCATCTCCGACAACGTGCCGTGGCCGCCGCCCACCGCGATCAGCGCAAAACAGGCGCTGGCGATGATGGCGTTGCGCGCCTCCCCGAGCCCCGATGCGATCGGGATCGCGACATAGGGGTTCGCGGTAGCCCAGTCGCTCGCGGGCAGCATGCCGATCGTGAGACCGCCTGCCTGGCTGCAGCCTCGGGAAGCGGCCTCCATGCAGCCTCCCCGCCCACCGCAGATCATGGGCAGCCCAAGCGCGGCGATCGCCGCTCCGGCCTGCTCCGCATAGCCCAGCTCCTCGGGGCTTGCGTCGTTGGGGCCGATCACGGCCACCGGCAGCCGGCGCGCACCCTGCTCGATGACCAGCCGCACCGCCTGCGCGGCAGACAGCGCTTCGCTTCCCCCTTGCTGGGTGGTTGCAACGAAGCAATGCGCGCCAACGTCGAACTGTCGCCCGTCCGGGCTGAACAACGCTCCAGCGGCCCCCTTCGCGAAACGCGCCAACCCACCCTCCCTCGATCATCCTCGTGTCGTTGTAAATTATCTTCCATATTGCGCAGGTACATGTCAATTAGATGACACAAACCCGTCGTGGAGCCAGGACGATGAATGACGGCCTGTCGGATGAGACGAGCATGAACGAGCGCCAGGCGCGCATTGTAGCGAAGGTCGAGGAGCAGGGCTTTGTGACGATCGACGCGCTGGCGCGCGACTTCGCGGTCTCGACCCAGACGATCCGCCGCGAAATCATCCGGCTGGACGAGCTTGGCGTGATCCAGCGCTTCCATGGCGGCGCGGGACGACGCGGTTCGGGCGAGCGGCTCAGCTACGAGGTCAAGCAGTCGCGAGAGACCGAGCTGAAGCGGCGCGTCGGTGCGGCCATGGCGGCGCGGGTGAGGCCAGGCCAGTCAATCTTCCTCGATGTCGGCACGACCGCCGAGGCAACGGCCGCTGCTCTGGCCAGCGTTGGACCGCTCAGGATCGTCACGCCGGGAGCCACAATCGCCCGGATCCTGTCGGCGTCGCCGGCCATCGAGGTGGTGCTCACGGGCGGTCGCATGGTCGGGCCCGACATCTCGATGGCCGGCCCGATCGCCTTGCGGACGGTATCGGCCTTCCGCTTCGACTGGGCGATCATCGCCTGCTCCGG
>JBIPLL010000177.1:0-6061 GCA_044368425.1 Beijerinckiaceae bacterium | reverse complement strand
CCTCCTCGCCTTCGCCAAGGCCGGGCAGGGGGGGATGATGAAGCGTCTGCATATGGGGCGCGCTTCCGAGGGCGGTGCGCAGGCGGTGCTGCTTGCCCAACGCGGCTTCGAGGCGCCGCATGCCATTCTCGAAGGCACGTTCGGCGTGCTGGACGCCTTCTGCGACGCGAATGATCCGACCCTGCTGACCGCGGGGCTCGGCCAAGGGTTCCAGCTCACGACGCTCTGCATCAAGCGCTATGCCTGCCATGTGATGGCGCAGGCGCCGGTGGAGCTGCTGCGCGATCTCATGGCGCAGGGTGGTTTCACGGGCGCCGACATCGCCGCGCTGAAGCTCACCGTCTCCGACAAGGTGCTGTCTCATCATGCCGAACGGCAGCCGTCGGACCTGATGCTGGCTCAGTATTCGGTGCCGTTCTGCGTGGCGCTTGCCGCCTTCCGCGATCCGTCGGACCCGGCATCCTTCTCGCCCGATGCCTTGCAGGACGAGGGTATCGCCGACCTGACGCGCCGGATCGTTCTCGAACCGGGCAAGCCGAAGGGCTGGGGCATCGCGCTTGAGCTGACGCTCGCCGACGGGCGCCGCTTTGCAGGCGAGCGGGAGAGCTTTCTTGGCTGCCCGGACCGGCCATTCGACGAGGCCGGGCTCGCCGCCAAATTCCGGCAACTGACGCGCGGCGCGGATGCGGGCCGGATGGAGGCGCTGCTTCAGGGGCTCGCTGCCATCGAAAGCGTGGCGGATTGCGCCACGCTGTGAGAGCGAGCGGTGGCGCGCACGCCACCGCTCCTGTCGATCAGGCTGCGGCTGCGTTCAGGAACGGCCGCAGACGCGTCATGACCGGGCCGCAGGACGGAGCCGCGTCCACGACGATGCGCTGCGGGTCCATCATGCCCGTTGCCACGCCGGCGAGGCTCGTGATGCCCCAGACCGGATCGGAGAAGGCCTTGTCCACCAGGATGGGCGTGGCGGCGCTGGCGCAGGCGCGCAATTCCGCCACGATGGCCTGAGGTGCGGCCGCCGCCTTCAGTTTCGCCCCGATTTCAGCTTCGAAGGGTTCGATGACGAACATCGAGACGAGCGACAGGACGAGGTCACGGAACATCAATTTTCTTCCTTGTCAGCCGCGGGAGGCGGCGTTGCGATGCGTGAGCCACTGCCAGGCCAGGACGCCGGCCGCGGCCAGCGAGACGATGGCGGTAACGCCGCGCGAGATGGTGCCGGCCGGATTGGCGATCTGTGGCGATCCTGCCAGTGCCGATGGCAGATTCGGCAGGGCCGTGGCAGAGCCGAAGATCGCGATGGCGGCGACGACGAGCGCGGCGATCGCCGCGGTGCCGTCGGACCAGAAGCCTTGTCTCGCGCCGTAGCCGGCACCCAGAACGAGGGCTCCGAGAACGGCCGGGATGGCAGCCGTCCAGTGAGCGAAGCGGCCCAGCGTCAGGCTCAGAAGGCCGACCACGAACAGTGCGCCGCCATAATAATAGACGACGGGGCGCAGCCAGGCCGGCGTATCGAGAGTCGTCGAGACCATTGTGTGCTCCCTTGGTGAAAGGCGCCGCCGGGGATCGGCGGCGCCGGTTTCTCAACGCTCCAGAACCGGGACGGTGGGGCCTGCCCCCGCCCGCGTCTTCCAGAGGCTGAAGAGGATGCCCGAGGCCAGGATCGCGACCGTGATCGAGAGACCGAGCGCGGGCGGAAACTTCTCCCAGCCCATGGCCCAAGCGATGAAGATCTTCGAGCCGATGAAAATCAGCAGCACCGAGAGGGCATATTTGAGATAAGCGAAGCGGTGCACCATGGCGGCGAGCGCGAAATAGAGGGCGCGCAGGCCGAGGATGGCGAAGATGTTCGAGGTGTAGACGATGAAGGGGTCCGTCGTGATCAGGAAGATCGCCGGCACCGAGTCCACCGCGAAGATCACGTCGGCGATCTCGATCAGGATCAGCGCCATGAAGAGCGGCGTCATGAAGCTGACGACCTTGCCGGAGCCCGCAGGGGCTTTTGGATCGGGCAGCTTCACGAAGAACTTCTCGCCATGCAGCTTGTCCGTGACGTTGAAGCGTCGCTTCATGAAGCGCAGGACGGGGTTCTCGCCCACATCGGGCTGCTGGTCGCCCATGAGGATCATCTTCACGCCGGTGAGGATGAGGAACACGGCGAAGATGTAGAGAACCCAGGAGAAATTCTCGACGATGGGTGCGCCGATGCCGATCATGATGGCGCGCAGCACGATCACGCCCAGAATGCCCCAGAACAGCACGCGGTGCTGGTAGAGCCGCGGGATCGCGAAATAGGTGAAGATCATTGCGATGACGAAGACATTGTCCATCGCCAGCGTCTTTTCGACCGCAAAGCCGGTCAGATATTCGATACCGCTCTGCGAGCCCAGATACCACCAGACCCAGGCGCCGAAGGCGAGGCCCATGGCGATATAGCCGACAGAAAGGACGAGGCTTTCCTTGACGTCGATTTCACGCGTCTCGCGATGCAGGACGCCGAGATCGAACACAAGCAGGGCGATCACGATGCCGATAAAGCCAAGCCACATCCAGGCGGGCTTCCCGAGCCAGTCGTGAAAAAGAAATGCGAACTCCATCAGGACACTCTTGGGCCGGCTCATGTCGATGACACGATCCGACATCGCGACGCGCCGGCAGCGCACGCCAGAGGGGCCCGGATCAGGGGTATCCGGCAGATGGGATGCCTGCGTGCCCTTTTCAAGGTCAGGGCATGCGTTATCAAGCAGTACGTTCCCCGATCACGGTCGAGATGCGTTAAAATACAAGCTTGATACGTTTAAATTGAACTCGGTACGCATAGCGAAATTCATTTATTATGTAACCGTTGATCTGGACTTTGTTGTGTCTTGGAGATGGGTCCCGCTGGCCCTCATGTGCCGCAAAATGTCTGCGTAACACGTTCCGCCGGGGCGGGCGGGCGACGGAATTCGGGGTCGGCGGGATCGTCGAAGGGGTGTGTCACGGCCGCAAGCAGGGCCTCGAAGGGCGCGAAATCCTCGGTGTCGATCGCGGCCCGGATCACGGCCTCGACGAGATGGTTGCGCGGGATCATCGCGGGATTGGCGCGCCGCATCCGATCCGGGCGCTCGCCGGCGGGATCGGGATCGCGGGCGAGGCGTGCCTGCCAGCGGGCGATCCAGTCGCCGATGGCGGCCGGATCGGCGAAGGCAGCGCGGAAGGCGTTTTCGCTGGGAGGGTCGCCTGCGAAGCGGGTCATGGCGCGCAAGGTGAGGGTGAAGTCGGCTTCGCCCTGCGCCATCAGCGACAGGAGATCCTGCGCCAGAGCGAGGTCGTCGGGCTCGGGGGCGACGATCCCGAGCTTGTCCGTCCAGACGCTGCGCATGGCGGCCTCGAAGGCGGGCGGGAAGCGCTCGATGGCCACCTGCGCGATGGCGAGCGCCCTGTCCTCGTCCGCATCGAGGAGCGGCAGCATCGCCTCCGCGAGGCGGGCGAGGTTCCACTGGCCGATGCGCGGCTGGTTGGCGAAGGCGTAGCGCCCGCCCCGGTCGATCGAGCTGAAGACCTTGCCCGGATCATAGGCATCCATGAAGGCGCAGGGGCCATAATCGATGGTCTCGCCCGAGACGGTCATGTTGTCGGTATTCATTACGCCGTGGATGAAGCCAATGCCGAGCCAGCGGGCGATGAGAGAGGCCTGACGCTCGATGACGCGCGTGAGGAAGGCAATGTGACGGTCGTCGCGACCCGCGAGATCGGGATCGTGCCGGGCAATGGCATGGTCGGCGAGCAGGCGCAGGCCCTCCGTGTCGCCGCGCGCGGCGAAGAACTGGAAGCTGCCGACCCGGATATGGCTTGCGGCCACGCGGGCGATGACGGCGCCGGGAAGGGGCCGTTCGCGGTAGACGTCCTCTCCGGTCGTCACGGCTGCGAGCGCGCGGGTCGTGGGAAGGCCGATTGCCGCCATGGCCTCGCTGACGAGATATTCGCGCAGGACGGGGCCGAGCGCGGCGCGCCCGTCGCCACCGCGCGAGAAGACGGTGCGGCCCGAGCCCTTCAGGTGGATGTCGCGGCGCCGGCCATGGACGTCGATCACCTCGCCCACCAGCAGGGCGCGTCCGTCGCCGAGTTGCGGGACGAATTGCCCGAACTGGTGTCCGGCATAAGCCATCGCGATGCCGGCCGCCTCCTCCGGCAGGCGACTGGCCGAGAGCATGGCCAGGCCGTCCGGCGAGGCGAGCCAGGCGGGATCGAGCCCAAGCTCCCGGGCGAGCGGTTCGTTCAGGCGCACAAGGCGCGGGGCCGCTACGGGATCGAGCGCCACCCGCGCATGAAAGCGGGGCGGCAGGCGGGCATATGAATTGTCGAAGACGATGCTCATGCGCCATAAATCGGGTCGCATGCCGATGGGGCAAGGCCCGTCCGGGCAGGTCGGATCCGATCTGCACGGATGAGGCCTTGTCTCAGACGGGGGCCGGAACCGCGACGCCTTCGCGCGCCCGCTCGGCATGACTGTCGAGCAGCAGCGAACGGAACAGCGAGGCGGCGGCGGGCAGGTCGCGGCCGCGCTCCGTGACGATGGAGAAGGACACGCGATAGGCGAAGGTCACAGCGCCCGGCACCTCCTCCAGCGCCCAGCCGGGGGAGAGCTGCGCCACGTAATGGGTCGGCAGGAAGCCGAGATGCCCGCCGCTCGCGACGAGCGTTGCCACGGCCTCCAGCCCTGACGCCGTGGCGCGGCGCGGGGCGTCGAGATAGCGCGCGAGCGCCTGGCTCTGCGGATCGCAGGCCCGCGTGACGAGGGCGGCGCGCCCGGCGCTGACGTCCTCGAAGCCTAGCTCCGGCTGGTCGGCGCGCCGATAGAGCCGGAATTCCTCTCCGAACAGCAATTGCGAGTCGAAGCGGTCGTCGCGCAGCGGGGAGCCGGTCACCACCATATGCATGCGCCGCAGCATCAGCTCCTCCTTGAGGCAGGAGGGCGGCCGGATGCTCAGGTTCAGGCTAGCATCCGGTGCGCGGCGCTGGAATGCTGCCACCGCGTGCGCGATGCGCGCCTCGGGATTGGTCAGGCAATTGTCCGCAAGCCCGATCACCACCTCGCCTGTGAGCAGGGAGCGGGCCGCGTTCAGTTCGTCGCGCACGGCGTTGAGCGTGTCGCCGGCGCTGCGCGCCGCGCGCAAGGCGGCCTCGCCGAAGGGCGTCAGCTGGAAGCCGTTGGGGCCGCGATGGCAGAGCCGGGCGCGCAGGCGGTGTTCAAGGCTCTGGATGTGGCGGCTGATGGTCGAGCGCTCCATGCCCAGCCGCGTCTCGGCGGCAGTGAGCCCGCCCGATTCCGCAACCACACGGAAAATACGTAATAGCCGCAGGTCGGATTCCGTAATCGCACGGATCGGTATCGTCGTACGGTCGTCCATGTTGCAGATCCTGCAAGTATGGTTTCGATGATTGCCATCTGACAGCAGATTGCATCGCCTTACAACTTCAGGGTGCCTGTCCTGATAGCAGGTAATGAGACAAAAAAGAAGCAGATCGCTGAAATTTTTGGCGATGTCTGCTTTCGTCTTCAGCAAATGACAAAGGGAAGCGCCAACGTGTCCAGCTCGCCCGCATCCTCGCCCGCATCCTCGCCCGTTGCCGGTCCGCTGACGGTGCCGCCCCGCCACGGGCACATGAGCTTCCTCTATTCGCCGGTCTCGACCGATCTTGATTCCCTCGATGCGCATTTTGCCATCCTGGGCATGCCCTATGGCTCGGCCTATGAGCCCCATGCCATCTCGAACGACCAGATCCGGGCGCCTGATGCCGTGCGGCAGGCGACGGACCGGGTCTGCCGCTCGCTCGAGCGGCACGATTTCGATGTGGGCGGTCCGATCTATGCCGGGCTGCCGATCAAGACGGTCGATGTCGGCAATGTGCCGTTCGATATCCATGATCGCGGCGCCCATTACCGCAAATGCGAGGCGGCGATCCGCAAGATCGTCAAGGCGGGCGCGATCCCGATCACGATCGGCGGCGACCACGGCATCCCGATTCCCGTCCTGCGCGGATTTGAGGGCCAGGGTCCGATCACGCTCATCCATGT
>JBIPLL010000174.1:0-6082 GCA_044368425.1 Beijerinckiaceae bacterium | reverse complement strand
GCCGGGCACGAAGGGCAAGGGCGTGGGAGAGGCGCCGGAGCGGAAATAGACGTCGATATAGTTCAGGCCGATGGCGCGGTGGCGTATGCGCACCTCGCCGGGGCCAGGCGGCGGCAGCTCCACCTGCTCATAGACGAGAGCCTCCGGCCCGCCGGGCTTGTGGATGCGCACTGCATGAATCATCGCTGTTTCTCCCTTTTGGCGCAGCATAGCGGTCGCGCAACGCGATGCACGCAGGAAGCTGGCGCAGCCATGCGTTGAGCAGATCGCAGTTCAGCGCGGGTTCATATCCCATATGTTTTATGTATTTTAAGCGCGGAGCCTGGGAACGCTCACGGCCAGATTCAGGAGCAAGTCGCAAGGTGCTGAATTCGATTATCAATCTGCACCCGCTGCTCTGGCGCCGATCATGACCGGCGACGCCCTCCGTAGCATCCCGCAACCCACATTCGTCGAGCTGTTCACGCCCAAGCTCGTGACGGTGCTGCGGGAGGGGTACGACCTCGCGCGTTTCCGCACCGACGCGGTGGCCGGGCTCACGGTTGCCATCGTGGCGTTGCCCTTGTCCATGGCCATCGCGATTGCCAGCGGCGCGCCGCCGGAGCGCGGCCTGATCACGGCGGTCGTTGGCGGCTTCCTGATCTCGCTGCTGGGCGGCAGCCGCTTCCAGATCGGCGGACCGGCCGGTGCCTTCATCGTGCTGATTGCGGCCGTGATCGAGCGGCACGGCTATGACGGCCTGATGCTGGCGACATTCCTTGCCGGGCTGATGCTCACCGCCATCGGCTTCCTGCGGCTCGGAACCTATATCAAGTACATTCCCCACCCGGTGACCGTCGGCTTCACGGCCGGGATCGGGCTGATCATTCTCGCGAGCCAGCTCAAGGATCTATTCGGGCTGACGCTTGCGGGGGCGGAGCCGGCCGCGTTCCTGCCCAAGCTCAAAGCGCTCTGGGCGGCAGGCGCGACGGTCAACCCCGTCACGGTCGCGCTGGCGCTGGGGTCGCTGGCGGCTATCCTGATCCTGCGGCGCATCCGTCCGACCCTGCCCGGCTTCCTGATCGTGGTCGCGGCTGCCTCCGTGCTGACCGCCGTGTTCGGCCTGCCTGTCGAGACGATCGGCAGCCGTTTTGGTGGCATCCCGTCCTCACTCCCGGCTCCTGCCCTCCCCGATCTGTCGCTGGCGCGTGTGCTCGCCGTCTTGCCGGACGCGACGGCGATTGCGCTTCTGGGCGGGATCGAATCCCTGCTGTCGGCCGTGGTGGCGGACGGCATGACGGGACGGCGGCACCGCTCCAACTGCGAGCTGGTGGCGCAGGGCATTGCCAATGTCGCGACAGCCTTGTTTGGCGGCATCTGCGCGACAGGCACCATCGCCCGGACCGCAACCAATATCCGGGCCGGAGCCATCGGCCCCGTTTCCGGCATTTTGCACAGCCTGTTCCTGCTGGCCTTCATCCTGATCGCGGCGCCGCTGGCCGCCTATATCCCGCTCGCGACACTGGCCGCCATTCTCGCCATCGTCGCCTGGAACATGCTGGAGCGGCAGGCCATCGCCCATATCCTGCGCCATTCACGCGAGGAGAGCGTCGTCCTGCTCGTCACGCTGCTTTTGACCGTGCTTGTCGACCTGACCTGGGGCATCGCGGCGGGCGTGGTGCTGGGCTCCTTCGTGTTCATGCATCGCATGGCGCAGATCGTCGCGGTGGAGCACAGGATGCCTGAGGGCGAGGCGATGGCCGGCGCGGCTTTCGGAGCGGATATGGCCGACAGCGCCCAGCCGCGCGAGCCCTATACGGGGCCGCGGCTCGGCGGCGAGAGCGGCGAGCTGGTGCTGCGCTTCTCCGGGCCGCTTTTCTTCGGCGCCGCCGCGACAACAGGAGCGGTGCTGGAGCGGATCGGGCGCTTTCCAGCGCTGGTCATCCTCGACCTGTCGGCTGTCCCGTTCCTCGATTCCACCGGCGCCCAGTCGCTGCGCGCCTTCGCCGACAAGGCTTCGCAGAACGGTGCGCGCGTCGCCGTGGCCGGGGCGACGCCCGCCGTGCGGCGCGTGCTGATCGCCGAGCGCCTGAGAGAGCCCGAAATCCACTACGCCGCCGACGTGGCGCAGGCGCGGCTGCGCGCCTGCAAACCGGGCTGACGATCCTGCTGCAATGCGGCAGCCATGCTTTTGGCCGGGTTGCCAGAAGCGGATTGTGATTCTACGCACACGAGCTGGAAATTCCCGGCTCTGGAGTGCAGAGAGCGCATGGATCGACTGCTGGAGGGCTATCGCCGCTTCCGGGCCGACATCTGGCCAGCCGAACGTGTGCGCTACGAAGCGCTGGCGCAGAGCGGCCAGAGCCCGGATACGCTGGTCGTTGCCTGCTCTGATTCGCGCGTCGATCCCACGCTGGTCTTCGGCGCGAGCCCCGGCGAGCTTTTCGTCGTTCGCAACGTCGCCGGCCTCGTGCCACCCTTCCAGCCGGATGCCGGCTATCATGGCACCAGCGCCGCTCTCGAATATGGTGTGCGCGTGCTCAAGGTCGCGCGCATCGTGGTTCTGGGCCACGGCATGTGCGGCGGGGTGCGGGCGATGGTCGAAGGCGCACCGCGCGAGGCTCGGGACTTCGTGGCGCCCTGGATGCAGATCGCAAAGCCCGTGCTCGACACCCTGCCCGCCGATCTGACGGGCGAGGACGCGCTGACCCATTGCGAGAACCAGGTCGTGCGCATTTCGCTGTCGAACCTGCGCGGATATCCCTGGATCGCGGACGCGCTGGCGGCTGGCCGCCTGAGCCTGCACGGCATGCGCTTCGACATCCGCACGGGCGTACTGTCTCGCGTTACGGGTATGAGTTGCGAGGCGGTGAGCTGACGCTCGAGCGGTTGATCTGCCCGGATCGCGCGATCAGCCGGCTTGTTTTGGAGCCAGCCAACAAGACCCTCAGGGCCAGGGAGCCATTTTGGGACTACGTTACAATACTATTCGAGTTTCAGAACTCCGATGCCGATCAGCACCAGCGGTCAGAATTCAGCGAGTGATTATTTGAAAAGCGATGGTAGCGGAGGAGGGATTTGAACCCCCGACACAAGGATTATGATTCCTCTGCTCTGACCAACTGAGCTACTCCGCCATCGCACGCGAGGGGCTGGTCGGCCCGGCGAATGGGCGGGATATAAGGAGGGCGGTCGGGGGCTGTCAAGGATGGATGCGCGTGGGAGCGATGCCGTTTTCGTCCGAAACGAGCCGCTCGGCTTCGCTGACCTCACCCCCTTTTCCGCAGGCTCAGGATCTTGAAGAAGCCCAGCGGGAAAACGGGTTCGGTTGGACCGACCTCGAGAATGCCGGTGCGCCGGGCCCAGGCTCGGATGCGCTCGGCCTTCCAGCCGGCGCTCCAGCCCACGGCGGTGGCGAGCGGGCCGAGCTTCTCCTCCAGCGGGCCCATGACCGGGCCTTCCGCGCCGAAATGATTGGCGAAGACGATCACGCCGCCCGGGCGCAGCACGCGCAGGAACTCGTCGAGCGCCTTTTCGGGCTCTGGCACGAGCGTGATGACGAATTGCGCCACGACCGCATCGAAGGCCGCATCGGGAAAGCCGAGGCGGGTGGCGTCCATCACCTGCAGTCCCTCGACATGGGTGAGGTTCTGCTTTTCCACCTTGTCCTTGGCGCGGCGCAGCATCGCCTCCGACAGGTCGACCCCGGTGACGCGGGTCTGCGGGCCGTAATAGCCGAGCGAGAGGCCGGTTCCGACGCCAACCTCGAGGATGCGCGGCCCCGCCTGCATCGCGACGGCGACTGCCCGCTTCGCGGCAGGTGCCGTCAACTTGTCGTAGACGAGATCATAGACGGGAGCCCAGCGCGCATAGGCGCCCTGCATCTTCTCGACCGTCGGTCCGTTGCTTGCCTGCCCCATATCGGTGCCCCTGCCCCATATGCTTCAGCCGCACTTGGCGGCGAAATGGGTTAGGGCAAAAGGCCAGCGGAAATCAATGGCGACACGCGCGCGTTGTCACGCAGCGACGTCCCGATCCACACCGGCTGCGGCGCGGCGCTCGATCGTGCCGCCGCCGAGCACGCGGGCGCGCGCATCGGTGCCGTCATAGATCACGCAGGCCTGGCCGGGCGCCACGCCGTCCTCCGTCGTGAGCAATTCGACACTCGTCACGCCATCCGAATGGCGCAGAAGCGCGGGACGGGGCTCCCGCGTCGAGCGCACGCGCACCGCAACCTCGAGCCCGTCGGGCGGCAGCGCGGCCAAGGGCAGGTCGCCCAGCCAGTTGACCTCGCGCAGGCGGACGAAGCGCGTGCCCAGCGCCTCCTTCGGCCCCACGACGACCTGCGCACGCTCGGCATCGAGGCGCAGCACGTAAAGCGGCTCGCGGGCGGCGAGGCCCAGCCCCTTGCGCTGCCCGACCGTGAAGCGCAGCACGCCGTCATGGCGACCGAGCACGCGACCATCGACATGCACGATCTCGCCTGGCGCCGCGGCCCCGGGCTTCAGGCGCTCGATGACATCGGTATAGCGCCCGTTCGGCACGAAGCAGATGTCCTGGCTGTCGGGCTTGTCGGCCACGACGAGGCCGAAGGACTCGGCCAGCTCGCGCGTCTGCGACTTCGGCCGCTCGCCGAGCGGGAAGCGCAGCAGATCGAGCTGCTCCGGCGTCGTCGCATAGAGGAAATAGCTCTGGTCGCGGCTCGGGTCGGCGGCGCGATAAAGCGCGCGGCTGCCATCCGCGCGGCGGCGGCTCGCGACATAGTGGCCCGTTGCCAGAACGTCGGCGCCAAGATCGCGGGCGGTGGCGAGCAGATCGCGGAACTTGATCGAGCGATTGCAGTCGACGCAGGGAATGGGCGTCTCGCCGGCCAGATAGCTCTGGGCGAAGCGCTCGATCACCTCCTCGCGGAAGCGGCTCTCGTAATCGAGGACATAGTGCGGAATGCCGAGCGTCTCGGCCACCCGGCTGGCGTCATAGATGTCCTGGCCGGCGCAGCAGGAACCCGGACGATGCGTCGCCTCGCCATGGTCATAGAGCTGGAGGGTGACGCCGATGACGTCATAGCCATCCTGCTTCATCAGGCCCGCGACGACGGACGAATCCACGCCGCCCGACATGGCGACAACCACGCGCGTCTGCGACGGAGGCTTGGCGATGTCGAGGCTGTTCAGCATGACGCGGCAATCCGTTACGTTGTCTGGCGCAAGACAGGCAGGCTGGAAACAGGCGGACCGAACCCGGAGGGACAATACGAGGCCCGCTTTCGCCGCAGCAAAAGCGACGATCGGGAACATCACACGCGACCAGCCGAGGCTCGCCACGCCCTCGCCCCGTTTCTATATCGTTTTCTGGCCCTGGAATCCAAGATCGCGCACAGGCGCAATGAGCCGAAATCGCCCTCCTGACCGGCAAATTCTGCCGATGAGCAGAAAAATGCAGGGCCGCGCCCTGCCAAGCTGATTCCACTTCTGAATGTAATTCATTGAAATATATTCGTTTTTCCGTGCGCTGATGATGGCATCGGGATTGCGAAGGAAGATGCGGTTCCTTTCGGAGACCCCCATGTCCGTTGCGTCCGCCATGTCGACGACCCCGCAGCCTGCCGCCGGCCAGCCGCGCGAGCGAACCGTCATGCGCGATGCAGCCAGCGCCGCGTTCGACGTGTTTCTGCCGCGTCCGGCCGGGCGGGCGGAGCGGCCCGACAGCCGTCGCAGCACGCTCCCCGAGGAAGCCGGTCCCGTCAGGGAGCAGGCCCTGCGCGATAGGCGCGACCGCGACGATGCACAGGCGCGAGCGGCATCGAGGGACGAAGCCCGCGACAACCGGACCCGGGATAGGATGGACGCCTCGGCGGACAGGGCGGCACGTGCATCGGCAAACATGTCCGCATCGGAACGGTCGCCCGCCGACCGCGCTTCGGCAGAGCAGGAGTCTGCCGCCAGCGACGCTTCGGACAAGGCTGCGTCCGATACGTCCGGGGCGGCCGAGGCCGACACGGCCCAGTCGGAGGAAGCGGGCGCCGCGCAGGCGGATTCAGCGACCAAGGACGGCGAGGCGCAGGGCGCCGTTGCCGTGCTGCCCGAGCAGGTGGCAGCCACCC
>JBIPLL010000172.1:0-6101 GCA_044368425.1 Beijerinckiaceae bacterium | reverse complement strand
CCATGGCTCGCGAGCCCGAGGCATAGCGCGCATTGCCCACCGCCATCAGGTCCTTGGCCGAGAAGGGCAGTCCGTGCAGCAGGCCCAGGGGCGCGCCGGACATGACCGCATCCTCGGCGCGGCGGGCGGCTGCCATCGCCTCGTCGCGGAAGATCAGGAAGAAGGCATTCAGCGAGGCTTGCGTCGCCTCCGCCTTCTCCAGCGCGCGGGCCGTCAGGTCGACGGGGGATATCTCCTTGCGGCCGATGAGACGGCGCAATTCGAGGGCGCTCATGAAATCGAAGTCGGACGACATGGCCTGTTTCCCGTTCGCTGGTGGACCAGGCGGCGGAGTGGTCTTCCGTCGCCTGTATCGTGGTGCCAACCGCTCAGGCGGTCCGGTCGTTGCCGGTCATTCCTGCACGATGGCGAAGGCACGGACCGGCGAGCCGGAACCGCCCTTGAACTTCAGCGGCGCGCCGAAGAACTGGAACTCGCCCTTGCCGATCAGCTCTTCCAGATTAACGAGCCATTCCCAGTGGCTCATGCCGAGGTCGCGGCACAGGCGGTGCTGGGCGAAGATGTTGTCGGTCGGCTTGTCGGTCGACGGACCCTCGACGCCGTGCATCTTCGAGCCGCGCGCGTGTAGCCAGCGGGTGGCCTCCACGGTCAGGAGCGGGTTCTTCCAGACCGAGTCGAGCGTCGGGTAGTTGCGCTTGTGGAAGCCGGTGCAGAGCAGGACGATATGCCCGTCGACCTTCACGCCGGCAGCCTTCTCGGCCTTGTCCATGTCGTCGGCAGTGATGTCGCCGAGATCGGGGATGTGGCGCAGGTCGAAGCAGACGGCCTTGCCCATGAACATCTCAAGCGGCATCTCGTCGACCGGCGCGCCCTTGGCATTCACGTGCTTGAAGGCATCGACATGGGTGCCGACATGGTCGAGCATCGCGATGAAATTGGTCTGGAAGGTCATCGCGTCCCCGGGAATGCCGAGGCCGAGCGCGGCAGAGCCCTCATGGCTCATGTGGACGGTGATGACCGGGCGCTGGAACAGCTTGTGCGCCGGCATGTTGTCTTCAATCGTCAGGCTGAGGTCAATGACGCGCTGCGGCATCGTTCTTCTCCTTGGTGGATCTGCCTTTGGGCGACCCGTTGGCATGGTTGGATTTCTTGCCCAGGAAGGCCTCCATGACCTCCGGGTCCCGGGCGAGTTCGGCGGCCGTGCCCTGCCGGGCGATGCGTCCATTGGCGACGACATAGGCACGATCGGCGATGGCGAGCGCGTGGGCCGCAAGCTGCTCCACGAGCAGGATCGTCAGGCCTTCGCGATTGAGGTCGCGCAGCACGCCCATGAGCTGCTCGACGATCTTGGGCGCCAGGCCCAGCGACAATTCGTCGATGATGAGCAGCTTCGGCTTCGAGAGAAGGCCGCGCGCGATGGCGAGCATCTGCTGCTCGCCGCCCGACATGCTGCCAGCCTGCTGGGCGTAGCGCTCCCGCAGGCGCGGGAAGAGCCCGAGGACCTTGTCGAGGTTGCGCTGGAAATCCGGGTCGCCACGCCCGCCATGGGCATAGGCGCCGAGAACGAGGTTATCCTCGACCGTCTGGTCGGCGAAGATCAGGCGTCCTTCCGGGATCATGGTCAGGCCGCGCCCGACCTTGGCATGGGCCGGCAGCGATGCCGTATCCTGCCCGGCAAAGACGACGCGGCCCGCGACCGGCCTGACGAGCCCGGTGACGCCGCGCACCAGCGAGGTTTTGCCGGCGCCATTATTGCCGATGATGGCGACCAGTTCGCCCTGACGCACCTCGATGTCGGCCTCGCGCAGGGCCTGTACGGCGCCATAGCGGATGCTCAGGCCCTCGACCTTCAGGAGCGGCTGGCTGTTCGTGCCGGACAGGGTGCTCATTGCGTCACCTCCAGGCTGGGCCGGGTGGCCGGGACGCCGCCGAAATAGGCCTCGATCACGCGCGGATCGTCCTGCACGATCTCGGGCGGGGCGCTGGCGATCACCTCGCCGTAATCGAGCACCGTAACGGTGTCTGCGACCGACATGATCAGCTCGACGTGATGCTCGATCAGCAGGATCGAGATGCCGAGGCCGGCAATGTCGCGGATCATCACGTCGAGTTCGTCGATTTCCTGCGTTGTCAGGCCCGCGGCCGGCTCGTCCAGCAGGAGCAGCCGGGGTGCGCCCGCAAGCGCACGGGCGATCTCAAGGCGCCGCTGCAGGCCGAAGGGGAGGGCGCGGGCTTCCTCGTGGGCGTAGTCGGTCAGGCCGACAAAGCCCAGCAGGCCGATGGCTGCGCGCCGGCAGGCCTGTTCCTGCGTCCGGAAACGGGGCGTGCGCAGCACGGCGTCGAGGAGCGAATAGCCCAGCCGGCGCTGATAGCCCACGGTGACGTTTTCGAGCACCGTCATCTCGCCGAACAATTCGGTGTTCTGGAAGGTGCGCGCCAGCCCGGAGCGGGCGATCTCGAAGGGCTTGCGGCCCAAAAGTGCCACGCCATCGAGGCTGAAGCTGCCGGCAGCCGGCTGGTAGAAACCCGTGATCGTGTTGACGAAGGTGGACTTGCCGGCGCCGTTCGGGCCGATCAGGGCATGAACCTCGCCGGGGGCCACGGTCACGCTCGCATTGGACAGGGCCGTCAGGCCGCCGAAGCGCACGGTCAGGCCGTCGGTTTCCAGCTTCGCTCCGACCGTCGAGCGGTCGAGGATCTCGCCGATCGGAGCCCCCTGCGCCGGATCCACCCCGCGCGCCCCGGGGCGAAGCTTCGACCAGGCATGCGTCGCCGTGCCGACGATGCCGCGCGGCAGCACGAACATCACGAGGGCCAGCAGCGCGCCATAGGCGAATTTCTGCCAGAGCTGGAGCTGTTGCAGATATTCGGGGAGATAGGTGAGGACGAGGGCTCCCAGCACCGGACCCCATGTCGTGCCTGAACCGCCCAGGATCACCATCAGCAGGAAGCGGACCGAATCCGAGAACGTGAAGATGTCGGGCGAGATGTAGGAATTCAGGAAGGCATAGAAGACACCGGCAAGCCCCGCCATTGCCGCCGAGATGACGAAGGCCAGCGTGCGGATGCCGGTGGCGTGGATGCCGAGGCTGCGTGCCGCCGTCTCGCTCTGGGAGACCGCAAGCATGGCGCGACCAAAGCGCGAGGCCTTCAGATTGTGCGCGAAGGCGACGAGGGCCGCGAGCACGACTGCCAGAACGGCATAATAGCCGTAGCCCGTGAGCGGCAGGCCGGGCAGGGCCGGACGCGGGATACCCGACATGCCCGTGGTGCCGCCGGTCACCGACTGCCATTCGATGGCGACGTTCTCGATGATGACGCCGAACGCGATGGTGACGACGGCCAGATAGACGCCGCGTACCCGCACTGTCGGATAGGCAAGCAACACGCCGAACAGGCTCGACAGGACGATGGCCGCGAGGCCCGAGCCGAGAAGGCCGAAGCCATAGCGGGTCGACAGCACGGCGGCGGTGTAGCCGCCCAGCGCGAAGAGCCCTGCCTGGCCCAGCGAGACGAGGCCGGTCAGGCCCACGAGCACGTTCAGGCCCACGGCGATCATGCCGTAGATCATGAACAGCATGAACAGCCGCAATTCGTACTCGTTGCCGGAAAGGGCCGGGACGGCCGCGAGCACGAGCCCGAACAGGACGAAGGAGACGAGGGTGGAATGGCGGGTCATACCTTGAAGACCTCGCGTTTGCCGAACAGCCCTTGCGGGCAGACGAGGAGGACGACGATCATCAGGCTGAAGCCGACGATCTCGCGGGCGGCGGTCGAGATGTAGCCCTCGACGAATTTCTCCACGACGCCGAAGACGAGACCCGCCACGACCACGCCGGGCGCGCTCGTGATGCCGCCGATGATGGCGACGGCGAAGCCCTTGAGGCCGAGGATCAGGCCCATCATGGCCGAGGCCTGCGTGACCGGGGCCACGAGGATTCCGGCGATCGCGCCCAGACCTGCTGCCAGCGTGAAGGACAGCGCGACCGTGCGGTTGACGTCGATGCCCATCAGCGAGGCTGCGCTGCGATTGAAGGCAACGGCCTGCATGGCGCGGCCGATGAGGGTATGGCGCTGCATCATCCGCAGGCCGATCATGGCCAGCACGGCGCAGGCAGGGATGATCAGTTCCTGGGGATAGACGCCCGCCCCCAGCACATTGATCGAGCGCTCGACGCCGGGCGACGGCAAGGGGCGCGAAATGCCGCCAAACTGCATGGTGACGAGCGCCTCGAGCATGATGCCGACCGCGATGGTCGTGAGCATCCAGCCGATCGAGGCATTGGCGCCCGTGAAGGGACGCACTGCAAAACGCTCGAGGAGAAAGCCGAACAGGCACGAGCCGGCCAGCGCGAGGATGCAGGCGATCCAGAGCGGCAGCCCGACATCGAGCCCGAGAATGGCGAGGACGGCGCCCAGCATGAGCGTGTCGCCATGGGCGAAATTCACCGCGCGGGCAGCGGACCACATGATGTGGAAGCCCAGCGCAACCAGGGCGTAGACGCCACCAATGGCCAGGCCGGACAGGACATATTGGAAGGCCGTCGTCATGGGTAATGACCTCTGGCGCAGCATGCCATGCGCCGGAGGCCCGGCGCATGGATTGTGGAGCGGGATGGCATGCGAAACGGGATCACGCGTCGGACGGGACGGGCGGCGCGCGAAGCCCGGGCCTCGCGCCCCGTGCCGTCAGCGGCCGTAGGGCGTCTGGGCGATCGGCAGCAGCTTGCCGTCGTGCCAGGCGGTCAGCTTGTAGTCGCGCAGCAGGATCGCGTCCTGCCGCTCGGGGTTCGAGGCATCGAAGGCCGGCTTGTAGCTGCCGACAATGCCTTCATGCTCGACCTTGTAGAGGGCCTCGCGGACCTTGGCCCAATCGTAGGAGCCGGCCTTCTCGATGGCCTTGGCGAGAATGTGGACCGCGTCGTAGCTGTTGGCGACGCCCGAGCCCATCTTGATCTCGGACGGGTCCTTCATGCCGTACTTGGCCTTGATCTTCTCCCACAGAGCCTTGGTCTTGGCGTCCTGCTCGCCCATGAATGTGTAGGTCTGGAAGACGCGCACGCCATTGGCGAGCGGGCCGGCCAGCTCGCCGAAATTGCCGGCAAGGCCCCAGGCCGAGAACATGGCCGGGTTGTAGTTGATCTTGTTGAACGAGCGGATGATCTGGTTGCCTTCGCGGTCAAGCGCGAACACGACGAGCGTGTCGGCGCCGGCATCGCGCAGGCGGATGGCCTGCGGCGTCATGTCCTGATCGTTCCAGTTGAACGTTTCCGAGGCGACGAGCTGCTTGCCCGCCTTCTGGATCGCGGCCTGAACGTCGGGAACAGCGCCGTTGCCCCAGCCGGTATTCTCGTAGAGGAAGCCGATCTTGCCCGTCTTCGACGCCTTGACGGCCTGATCCACGAGGAACTGGGCGACCCACTTGTCCTTGGCCGAGACGCGGAACATGAAGTTCTTCTCGGCGCCGTTCTCGATCACCTTCGTGTTGCCGGCGATTACACCGACATAGGGGATGCCCATCTCGTTGACCGGCTGGACCTGAGCCAGAGCCACCGTTGAGTGATACCCGCCAAGGATCGCGATGCACTTGTCGGCGAGCGCGATGCGGCGGGTGTTGTCGACGCCGCGGGGCGGCGCACCGGCATCGTCGTACTGGATGAAGCTGAGCTTCTGTCCCAGGACGCCGCCCTTGGCATTGATCTCGTCAATGGCGATCTCGGCGCCGATCTTGATGACCTGGCCGCCGAAGGCCGCTGCCCCCGTGACGGGGCCGGAATTGCCGATACAGGGACGCTGCTGCGCCGATGCGACGGCAGGCAGCAAGCAAAGCGAGGTCGTCGTCGCCAGAATCAGGCGACGGAAAGCTTTTGCCGATGTCATGACTGAACCTCCAGAGCGGCCCATTGCTTGCAGCCGCGGGTCTTTTTTATTCCCAGCGACGCTGAGCCTAAGGATTGTTGCGCTGCATTCACAAAGACAATTTTGTGAAGTCATCGATAGGTTTTTTATATGAGTCGTCGACATAGACAGGATATTTTTTGTGCATATAGGTATATATAATTGATATTATTGTCTTTTTCGTGCCTAAAAATGCATTGGCA
>JBIPLL010000171.1:0-6133 GCA_044368425.1 Beijerinckiaceae bacterium | reverse complement strand
GCGTTGCTGCTCGCCGCCGGAGAAGGTCGCAGGCGGGAGACCCCAGAGACGCTCCGGCAGGTTGAGATGCGCGAGGAGCCGGGCTGCCCGCTCACGCGCATTCTCGGCAGCCAAGCCCGAGAAGCGTGCAGCTTCGGCGACAATTTCCAGCGCCGGGACACGGGGAATGACCCGCAGGAACTGGCTGACATAGCCCATCGTGTGACGCCGGAGGGCGATGATGGCAGCGGGGGACGCCGTGACAACATCCACCGCTGTCCTGCCGTCATCGACCATGATTGCGCCGGAACTTGCGATGTAGTTCCCGTAGATCGCCTTGAGGATCGAGGATTTTCCGGCGCCCGAGGGTCCCCCGAGCACGACGCATTCGCCCTTATGGATCGAAAAATTCACGCCCTCCACCACAGGCAGTTGCTTGCCGCCATGCAGATGCAGATGGAACGACTTGGAGAGGCCGAAAACCTGGAGAACGGGGCTCATGTCTTCCCTCACGCAGCGAGAACGGACGAAACAAGGAGCTGGGTATAGGCCTCCTGCGGATCGTCGAGCACGCGGTCCGTTAGCCCGGCTTCGATAACGTGGCCGTCCTTCATCACGAGGATGCGATGCGAGAGGAGCCGCGCGACCGAGAGGTCATGGGTCACCAACACCAGCGCGAGGTCGAGATCGGACACGAGGCCGCGGATGAGATCAAGCAAGCGCGCCTGCACCGAGACATCCAGACCTCCGGTGGGTTCGTCCATAAAGACCAGACGTGGGTGGGTCACGAGATTGCGTGCAATCTGCAGCCGCTGGCGCATGCCTCCGGAGAATTGCGTGGGCTTGTCGTCTATGCGCGAGACGTCAATCTCCACGCGTTCCAGCCAGCCCTGCGCGGTCTCGCGGATGCGGCCATAATGCCGATCACCTACGCCCATCAACCGCTCGCCGATGTTGCCGCCTGCGGAAACTCCCATCCGCAAGCCATTTCGTGCATCTTGATGCACGAACCCCCAATCGGTGCGGGCCAGAAAACGACGTTCGGCCTCGCTGAGGTCAAGCAGGTTCTTCGTCGTGCCATCGCGCATGCGGTATCGCACGGCCCCGGCATCGGGCTTTAACTGGCCCGAAAGCAGGTTCAGCAGCGTCGTCTTGCCAGAGCCGGACTCGCCAACAATGGCCAGAACCTCCCCAGGCTCCAGCAGAAAGCTCACATTCTGGCAGGCAATTCGATTGCCATAAAACTTCGAAAGGCCATCGGCTACAAGCAGCGGGCTCATTCGGCGGCCTCCGTGACCGGGGTTCCAGGGAAGCCGAGGCGGCCGACATGCCCTTCGCAGCGACGGGTTTCGCAATGGTGCGTGTCGGAGCAGACGAACATCCGTCCCCCACGATCATCAGTGATCACCTCGTCGAGATAGCTGTCGGTGGCGCCGCACAGCGCGCAGGGCTGGTCGAACTTCGTCGCCTCGAAGGGATGATCCTCAAAATCGAGGCTCACCACCTTGGTGTGCGGCGGAATGGCGTAGATCCGCTTCTCCCGACCTGCACCAAAAAGCTGCAGGGCCGCGCATTGATGCATCTTCGGATTATCGAATTTCGGGATGGGCGACGGGTCCATCACGTAGCGGTCGGACACCAGCACCGGATAGGCGTAGGTCTTGGCGATATGTCCATGCTGCGCGATATCCTCATAGAGCCGGACATGCATCAGGCCGTATTCAGCCAGCGCGTGAAGCGTCCGCGTCTCGGTTTCGCGCGGCTCAAGGAAGCGAAGCGGCTCGGGGATTGGCACCTGGTACACCAGCACCTGATCGCCGTGCAGCTTCGCCTCGGGGATGCGGTGACGGGTCTGGATAACGGTTGCCTTTTCAGTTGCCGTGGTGGTTTCCACGCCCGCTGTCTTCTCGAAAAACTGACGGATTGAGACCGCGTTGGTGGTGTCATCCGCCCCCTGGTCGATCACCTTCAGTACGTCCGTTGGGCCGAGGATCGCGGCTGTCACCTGCACGCCACCGGTTCCCCAGCCATAGGGCATGGGCATTTCGCGGCTCGCGAAGGGTACCTGATAGCCAGGGATCGCAATCGCCTTCAGGATCGCGCGGCGGATCATCCTTTTCGTCTGCTCGTCGAGATAGGCGAAGTTGTATCCGCGATAATTCTCCGCTGTCCGGCTCATTCCGCGGCCTCCGGGTGGGTATTCTGTCGGGAATCGAGTTCGCGGCGCATCTGCCGGAGCAGGGCAAGTTCCGCCTGGAAGTCGACGTAATGGGGAAGCTTCAGGTGCTCGACAAAGCCAGTCGCCTGGGTGTTGTCGGAGTGCGAGAGCACGAATTCCTCATCCTGCGCCGGGCTCTTCCGCTCTTCGCCGAGCTCATCTGCCCTCAACGCGCGATCAACCAGCGACATGGACATGGCGCGGCGCTCGCAATGGCCGAATGAGAGGCCGTAGCCGCGGGTGAACTTTGCAGGCTCGGTGACCGAGCCCTTGAACTGGTTCACCATCTGACACTCGGTCAGTGTCACCCCACCGAGCGAGACTGTCAGGCCGAGCTCCGGGATATCGAATTCCACCTCCACCTCGCCCATGCGGATCTCGCCGACGAAGGGGTGGTTGCGGCCATATCCACGCTGGGTGGAATAGCCGAGGGCGAGCAGGAACCCTTCGTCCCCGCGCGCGAGGTTCTGCAGCCGCAGGTCACGATCGGCTGGAAAGGCCAGCGGCTCGCGGGTGAGATCACGAACAGGCTTGAGCGGGTCCGGGGCCGGATTGCGCTCGAGGAGATCATCTTGCGTAATCAGGTCGGTGACGCGGGGATAGCGCGCCTCCGCATCCACCGGAGCGGTCATCGGTGCGGCAGGGTCGCTGTCCGCAAGAAGCGCGAAATCGAGCAGGCGGTGCGTGTAATCGAAGGTTGGCCCCAGAACCTGCCCGCCTGGCAGGTCCTTGTACGTCGACGAAATCCGTCGGCGGATCGCCATCTGCGCTGTATTCAGAGGACGGGAAAAGCCGAAACGCGGCAGCGTGGTGCGATAAGCCCGGATCAGGAAGATCGCCTCGATCAGATCGCCGCGCGACTGCTTGATCGCCAATGCGGCAAGCCCGCGATCGTAGAGCGAGCCCTCGCTCATCACACGATCGACCGCCAGGCTCAGCTGTTGCTCGATCTGCTCCGTCCCGATTTCCGGTACATTCCGATCGCCCCGCCGCTCGTGCTCGAGTAGCCGATGGGCATTTGCGATGGCGCGTTCGCCGCCTTTCACCGCCACATACATCAGCGCACCTCCCCCAGGACCCTCGTCGAGCGCGGCAGGCCCAGAACGTCATCGTTCGTGACGAAGATCAGATCCACGCCGAGCGGCGTCCGCCTGGCATTCGCCGCCCATTGGGAGGTGAAATCCTCGGGCAAGCCGGGAATTTCGAGCTTGCGCGTGACTGGTATGCCGGGGCCGGCAATCGTGAATGCCGGCCCGCCTACAAGGCTTTTGACCAGCAGGATCACCGTCGTCGAGCGATCCGGATACTCCAACGTACCGTGCGCGAAGCTCTCAAGATCCAGACGATCGCGGGCAAGGTCCAGAAAGGCGAATTGCGCCTCATCCGGCCGTACAGTCCGACGCGAACCAGTCTGGAATGTGACGTCGGCGTCAGCCTCGGCGAGGCTTGCCGATAGATGGAACCGCACCTCGAAATCAAGCAGGCTCAACGCTATCGCGCGGGCAACCGGACCAAGCGGCGAAGCCTGCCCAGCCTGCGCCCCCGCCCTCACGATTTTTCCGGGTTCCGCCAGAGCCTGCATCAACGCGCGGAAGGTGCGTTGCTGGTCGAGAACAGGGTCTTGAAATCCGGCGGTCATGTCAGCCCTCCGCACGCACAAGAGTAAAGAAGTCGACGCGCGTTGCGGCCGTCTCTGCACGCTTCTTCCGTTCTTCCTCCGCCAGGCGCTGGCGAATGGGCGCGAGCACCAATTGCTCGACCGTCTCTTGGTCCGCGTCACGTTGGGCCAGCGCTTCGAGCAATGCGGCCTGTTCGGCGCGGGTTGGATCACGACCCAGGAGCTGGCCGTAGCCGCGCTCGCCGGTTTCCAGTTCCACGACGGCGCGGGTCACAGTTGCTTCCCCGAGATTGAACGGTGCGCCGTCTCCGCCCATCTGCCCGCGCAGCATCACAAGACCAGTTTCTGGCGCGCGGACAACGCGATAAGGGATGTCCGGCCAATTGGTGCGCAGGGGTGAAGAGAGCTCGTCCCGGGTCGCGCGAGCCAGAAGGGTCATCGTCGCGGCGCGGTGATCTTGGTTCGGCCTTGCGGCCTCTGCATTGGGCATGTCTGGTGATCCGAACAGTCAGGATGACTGCTCTTCCACCCGCCCGATGACGCGCCGATGATGCTGCGATGACGCTTCCATGACAGGGCTCATGCCTCTGCGCGACGCAGTCCGATAAGGCGCGTGCGAAGCCGCGAGGAAAAGAAATCGATCACGGCCACGGTAGCGAGGATCATCAGGATGATGAAGGCGACCCGATCCCACTCGAACGTGCGGATCATCTCCGCCAGATGCAGACCGATCCCCCCGGCGCCAACGATGCCGATAATGGTGGCCGAGCGGGTATTCGACTCGAAATAGTAGAGCGTCTGGCTGATCAGCACAGGCATCACTTCCGGTAATACGCCGAAACGCATCACATGCAGGGGATGACCGCCTGTGGAAGCGACGCCCTCGGCGGGCTTGCGGTCTGTTGCCTCGATGGCTTCCGAGAACAGCTTCGTGAACGAGCCTATATCGCTGGTCATGATCGCGAGCACGCCCGCAAAGGGGCCCAGACCTACCACATTGATCCAGATGAGCGCCCAGATGAGTGTATCGACGCCGCGGATTGTGTCGGAGAAACGCCGCGTCATGAACCGTGTTATCGCGCTGCCGACCATACCTTTTGCCGCCAGGAAGCCGAGTGGAAGGGCAATCGCTGCGGCCAGCAGCGTGCCGAGGAAGGCGATGGCCACGGTCTCGCCCAGGGCCTTGAAGAAGGCGCCGGCATGTCCGCCGGCGGAGGGAGGAACCATCAGCCCGAGAAAGGTGGCCAACTGCGCAAATCCGCTCCCCATCCGAGCAAGGGAGAATTCGAGGCGAGCCAGCGCGAAGACCGCGAGCGCCAGCATCGTCGCAACCAAAGCCCCCGTGAGCAGGCGAGAGCGCATCGAGGGGCGAACAAGGTCCGGATATCTGCGTCGCGCGTCGTCGCGGTCGAGAAGCGAGCTCTTCGGGTTCATCGACGTTGCTCCCCGGTAATCAGACGATGGCGGATGCGCTCGGTCACGAGGTCGATCATCATCACGGTACCGATGATGAGCAGGAGGATCGCCGAGACATCGGAGTAGTAGAATTTGCGCACGGCCTCGATCAGTTCCTGGCCGATGCCGCCCGCACCCACAAAACCCATCACGGATGCACCGCGTACGTTAATCTCGAAGCGCAGCAGGCTGTAGCTTGCAAAGTTGGAGAGGACCTGCGGAACGGCTGCGTAGCGGATGACCTGCCAGCGGCTCGCTCCGGTGGCGATGGCCCCGTCAATCGGCTTCATGTCGATATTCTCGACCACCTCGGCGAAGAGCTTGCCGAGTGCGCCGAACGTGTGGATCGCAATCGCCATGACGCCCGGCATCGGCCCAAGGCCGAAGGCAACGACGAAGATCAGTGCGAAGACGAGTTCGGGAACCGTGCGGCAGAATTCCAGAATCCGTCGAGCCGCAAAGCGGCTCGTGGAATTCCGGGAGAGATTCGAGGAAGCTGCGAAGCAGACAAGGAAAGCCCCCACCGCCCCCAGCAGCGTGCCGAGGTAGGCTATCAGTAGCGTGTCACCGATGTGGATAAGCCACTTCTTCCAGCCCCAGAACCATTCGGCCGGGTCTGTCAGCACGAAATGTCCGTTATCAAGAAAGAAGATACGCCCGATATAGCTCGTGAACTGGCCGGCATTGGCGATAAATTTCGCCAGATCGACCTCGGCCACATGGCCCGCAGCAAGTATCAGCGCTATCAGGACGATCAGCCCTAACAGGGTTGCGCGGCGCTTCTCAGCCTGCGCCCGACCATAAGCTTCGAGATAAGGGGCTATTTGCTGATCAGGAAGGCGGGTGAAAGCCGTGGCCATGGC
>JBIPLL010000170.1:0-6144 GCA_044368425.1 Beijerinckiaceae bacterium | reverse complement strand
TGCCCCGTCGCACGGCGATGGCGCGCCGTCTCGAAGACTTTCTTCAGGTCCGCGACGCCCGAGAAGATCGCCGAGATCTGTTCGAAGGCGAGCGCGGTCTCGCCGGCCAGCAGGCGCGCGACTGTCGTCTTGCCCGTGCCGGGCGGCCCCCAGAAGATCATGGACCCAAGCGAGCCCGAGGCGATGAGCCGCGTGAGGATGCCCTCCGGCCCGGTCAGGTGCTCCTGGCCGACGACATCCGCCAGTGCCTGCGGGCGCAGCCGGTCGGCAAGCGGGCGCGGGGCGGAACCCGCCTTCCCGGCGGGCGCTGGAGCGCCGCCGCCCTGGCTGAAAAGATCGCTCATGTCACCGACCGTCGCCCTGCACGCATCAACCTGCAACCGCGGTCGTCAGCATCTGCCCGCCGCGATTGATCGTGATTTCCCAGTAACGCGCCCGCGTCGCCAATATGCGCTCAAGCTCGCGCGTGCTGGCAATGCGCTCGCCATTGATCGCAACGACGATATCACCCTTTCGGAAGCCCAGCTGCGCTGCCGCGCTGCCAGGATCGACCTCGGACAGCACAACCCCCTCCTGCGTGGCATCGAGCGACAGCTCCTCCGCGACGGCCGGTGACAGGTTGAGGGCAACCGATCCGGCGAAGGGCGACCGGGTGCGCAGCGTGACCGCATCGCGCGGGCGCGTCTCCGGCGCCGGCGCAAGTCGCACGCTCAGCGTCTGGCGCTGCCCCCCGCGCAGGATCTGCACGGGGACATGGCCGCCGAGCGACCGTGTCGCAAAACGGTAGCCGAAGGCGTCGGGATCATCGACATTCGTTCCGTCGACGGCCACGATGATGTCTCCACGCCGCAGGCCCGCCTCTGCCGCCGGCCCCTTCTCGACCACGCCGGTGACAAGGATGCCGGATGGCCGGTCGAGGCCGAGACTTTCCGCTACATCCGCTGTCACAGCCTGCAGGCGCGCACCAAACCAGGGCCGCCGCACATTGGCGCTGCCCGACCGGGCCGATTCCACCACGACCCGGACCATGGCTGAGGGAATCGCAAAACCGATGCCCATGCTGCCGCCCGAGCGCGAAAAGATCGCCGTATTGATGCCGACAAGCCGCCCCGCCATATCCACGAGCGCACCCCCGCTATTCCCGGGATTGATGGCCGCATCCGTCTGGATAAAGGACTGGAAGTCGCTGACGCCCACCTGCGTACGTGCCACGGCGGACACGATGCCCTGCGTGACAGTCTGGCCGACACCAAACGGATTGCCGATCGCCAGCACGATGTCGCCGACCTGAACCTGATCGGCATCGCCCAGATCCAGTGCAGAGAGATCGGGGATCGGACCACGCCCGGCAGGCTTGAGCCGCAGCACGGCGAGATCGGTGCGCGGATCGCGCAAAACGATTTCGGCCTCGAATTCCCGACGATCGTTCAGCGCAACGCGCACCTCCGTCATGCCCTCGATGACATGATGATTGGTCACGACCAGCCCCGCCCGGTCCACGATGACACCTGAACCAAGCGAACGCTGCACCCGGTCCTGCGGCACGCCGAAACCGCCATCGCCAAAGAACCGCCGGAAGAACGGATCGTCCATGAACGGGTTCTGCGGACGCCGCTCGACGCGCGACCCGTAGACATTGACGACGGCGTTGGCGGAACGCTGGACGACGGGCGCGAACGACAGTTGCACCTGCGCCCGATTTTCCGGAACCTGACGCGCTTGCGCCAGCGCCGGAGACCCAGCCACCACTCCGCTGACAAGCGCGAATGACAGGACCAGAGGGCCCAAGCCGCATGGAACCAACCGCCCTTGCGGGAACTTGCGATGCTCAATCATCGGGGCCAAACCTCGAAAGCGATTCAGAGGCGATGGTTGGTCCCCGCAGCCGCAGCGGTCAAGTCCGGTTCGTGCACAGCTCGACGCCGATCACCGTCGCGTGTAACAGCCCGAACAATCTACTTGCGATTGCAATAACTTGCCAAAAATCAGGCAAACGACTGAACCCTTTCTTCACACGAGAATAGCAATATCATTTCATGTTTAGACAGGAGCGTCGGATGACGTTGGTGCAGATTATCTATGTCAGCCGCCGCGCCGCAGCTGACCGCCACAGTCGGGCGATTGAGTGGTCGGAGATTGCGAAAGCCGCGTCGAGCACCAATAACGGACGCAATGTCACGGGCTTTTTGCTGGCGAGCCACGCACATTTCATCCAGATTCTCGAAGGTCCTACCCCCGTGGTCGAGGATCTTTTCTCCCGCATCGAGCGCGATGTCCGCCACAGCGGCGTCACCTGTCTCGGTTGGCGCCCGATCCGCAACCGGAGTTTTGCTCGCTGGGATGCAGCCTGCCTTGAGACGAGCGCAGAAGCGGTGGAGGCACTCGCGCGACACGGACTGACACCGGCCCTGCAGGCGCAGGATCTGTCCATGCCGACAGTACTGGCCTTGTTCATGGAACTCGCGGATGCCGAACGGGCCGCGGAAATCAACAACTCACCGCCGCCATTCCCGGCGACCGAGGAAGCTATTCTGCAGGCCCCGCCGCCGCCATGCGGAATGCTCTCCGTTCAACCTGCGGATATCGGCCACCAACTGTCCTTCCGCTGGGTTGCGGCAGCAAGAGCAAACGCCCATGGCCGCTGACCGGATGGTCGGCTGGCGCCCGTTCCAACGCGCCGCCCCGTCGCCAGGTCGTAAAACACGAAAGGCAGCCCGAAGGCTGCCTTTCAATTCATCCCCGATCCAGTAGCGATCAGGCTGCGCTGTCGACGACTTCGGCCTTCTGCGTCGGCCCGGAATCGAGCCCCTTCGCATCCACGTCACGATCGACGAATTCGATCACGGCCATCGGCGCATTGTCGCCGAAGCGGAACCCCGCCTTCAGCACGCGCGTATAGCCGCCATTGCGCTCCTTGTATCGCGGGCCGATGACGTCAAACAGCTTCTTGACGATCACGGCGTCCTTGATCTGCGAGATTGCCTGGCGGCGCGCATGCAGGTCACCGCGCTTGCCGAGCGTCACAAGCTTCTCGACGACAGGACGCAGGTCCTTCGCCTTCGGCAGCGTGGTGACGATCTGTTCGTGCTTGATCAGCGCGACAGCCATGTTGGCGAACATCGCCTTGCGATGCTCAGAAGTGCGATTGAACCGCCGACCGGCGAAACCATGACGCATTGTGGCTCTCCTGGGTTATACGGCCGCCGTGCCAAGGAACGGCCGTCGATTGCGAGGCAAACGAGAGTCGGCAGAGGATCGACCGCTGCCGGCTACCTGTTGCCTCAGTAATGTTCCTCGAAACGCTTCGCGAGCTCTTCGATGTTCTCGGGCGGCCAGCCGACCACTTCCATCCCGAGATGCAGGCCCATGCCGGCCAGCACTTCCTTGATCTCGTTGAGCGACTTGCGGCCGAAATTCGGCGTGCGCAGCATCTCGGCTTCCGTCTTCTGGATCAGGTCGCCGATATAAACGATGTTGTCGTTCTTCAGGCAGTTCGCCGAACGGACCGACAATTCCAGCTCGTCCACCTTCTTCAGCAGCGCCGGATTGAAGGGCAACTGCGGCGCCGACGATGCGACAGCCTCGTCGCGCCGGGGCTCCTCGAAGTTCACGAACACGGCCAGCTGGTCCTGAAGGATCCGAGCGGCATAGGCGACGGAATCCTCGGGAGAGACCGAGCCATTCGTCTCGACCGTCATCGTCAGCTTGTCGTAATCGAGAATCTGACCCTCGCGGGTGTTCTCGATACGATACGAAACCTTCTTGACCGGCGAGAACAGGCTGTCGACCGGAATGAGGCCGATCGGCGCATCTTCGGGGCGGTTGCGCTCGGCGGCCACGTAGCCCTTGCCGGTTGAAACCGTGAACTCCATCCGGATCTCGGCACCCTCGTCCAGCGTGCAGAGCACGAGTTCCGGGTTCAGGATCTGGATGTCGCCGACCGTATTGATGTCGCCGGCCGTCACCTGCCCGGGTCCCTGCTTGCGAAGGGTCATGCGCTTCGACGTATCGCTCTGCATCTTGATCGCGATCGCCTTCACGTTCAGCACGATGTCCGTGACATCCTCGCGAACGCCCGGGATCGACGAGAACTCGTGCAGCACACCGTCGATATGCACCGACGTCACCGCCGCACCCTGCAGCGACGACAGCAGGACACGCCGCAGCGCATTGCCGAGCGTCATGCCGAAGCCGCGCTCCATCGTCGCCACGCGACGCGGGTCGTCTCCGGGAGAGATCTCGAGCTTGTTCGGCTTGATCAGCTCTTGCCAGTTCTTCTGAATCACGGCCGCACCTCTAGAAAGACGGCAACGCGGCGCAGGTCCTCACGGACCGCGCCACAAGGGGGACGGCGCGACCGAAAGCCGCGCCATGAGCCTCGGACGCAAGCCTCAGACGCGGCGGCGCTTGCGGGGCCGGCAGCCATTATGCGGGATCGGCGTCACGTCGCGGATCGACGTCACGGTGAACCCCGTCGACTGGAGCGCACGCAGCGCCGATTCGCGACCCGCACCCGGACCGGAAACCTCGACCTCGAGGGTCCGCATGCCATGCTCCGCCGCCTTGCGCGCAGCATCCTCGGCTGCGACCTGCGCGGCATAGGGCGTCGACTTGCGCGAACCCTTGAAGCCCATCGTGCCAGCCGACGACCAGGAGATCGTGTTGCCCTGCGCATCGGTGATGGTCACCATCGTGTTGTTGAACGAGGCGTTCACATGCGCGACGCCCGACACGATGTTCTTGCGCTCGCGGCGGCGGACGCGGTTTGCTTCTTTGGCCATGTCGTCTCTCTAGGTCCTTCAGGCGCGCCCGTCATGCCAGGCGCTCGGGAACGAAAGCAGCCGCCGCCAGCCCGGGGGGGCGGCGACGGTCTGCCGATTGCTGCTTACTTCTTCTTGCCGGCGATCGGCTTGGCCTTGCCCTTGCGGGTGCGCGCATTGGTATGCGTACGCTGGCCGCGAACCGGCAGGCTACGGCGATGGCGCAGGCCGCGATAGCAGCCAAGGTCCATCAGGCGCTTGATGTTCATCGAGACTTCGCGGCGCAGGTCGCCCTCGACCATATAGTCGCGGTCGATCGTCTCGCGAATCTGCAGAACCTCGGCATCGGTCAGCTGGTTGACGCGGCGCTCTGCCGGGATACCAACCTTCTCACAGATCTCTTCGGCCTTCTTCGAGCCGATGCCGTGAATATACTGAAGCGCGATCACAACGCGCTTGGCAGTCGGGATATTGACGCCAGCAATACGAGCCACGTCGTCTCTCCATATGCGCCCCTCAGGGGGCTGACGTCCGTTCCCATGGCATCAGCCCTGGGCGCGGAGCATTGAATGTCCCGCAAGCGGGACGGCGATCCGCGTCCGGTGGAGGCCGGCCCCTGCGGAGTTCTCGAAATCACCGGAAACGCAGCGCCTTGGGGCACCCCGAAACGAACAAGCGACACCGGACCCCCATGAGGAGGTCTTCGGCGTCGCACCGATGGACCGATGAGCGCTCATAATCGATGCTTGACAACGCGTCAAGCATCGACATCCCCCGTGGCCATCAGGCCGCCGCGCCCTGCAGCACGGACATGATGTCGGACGTGACCATGTCGATCGGCTGCATGCCATCGATCTCGGTCAACTGACCCCGTGAACTATAATAGGGTCCCACGATTGCGGTGTCCCGGTTATAGGCGACGAGACGCGTCTTGAAGATTTCGGGATCGTCATCGCGCCGGACAGTTTCCCCCCGCGCCCGGGCATCTTCGGCGCGCTTGACGATTCGGCCGACAAGCGAATCCTGATCAACGATGAAGGACAGAACGGCGTCGATCTTCAGCCCCTTCTGGGCGAGCATCTTGTCCAGCGCTTCCGCCTGCGCAACCGTCCGGGGGAACCCGTCGAGAATGAACCCCGGTCGGGCGTCCGCTTCCTCGATCCGGTCTGCCACAATCCCGATCACGATCTCGTCGGAAACGAGGCCGCCCGCATCCATGACCGCCTTGGCCTTGAGCCCGACGGGTGTGCCGGCGGCAACCGCCGCACGAAGCATGTCGCCCGTCGACAATTGCGGAATGCCGTAGCGCTCGGCAATCCGCGTTGCCTGCGTGCCCTTGCCCGCTCCCGGCGGCCCAAGAAGAATCAGTCTCATCGACGTTTGC
>JBIPLL010000281.1:0-4613 GCA_044368425.1 Beijerinckiaceae bacterium | reverse complement strand
AAATCACGATGTCGACCGGGCCGAATGCATCGACAATGCGCTGAGCCAGTGCCTTGCACAGTCGCTCCGTGCGCACGGGATCCATGAACACGAACATCTTCTGCAGGAAGGTCGGGCTGTGGCGTCCTGACGAGAGGATGAAATGTCCCTCAAGCAGGGCACCTGCGGCCCGGAATTCGTTCATCACCTCGTCAGGCGTCACGGCATTCTTCCATTTTTTTGCGTGCGCTCCATTTGTCAGGAACGGACCGTGATGACAAGAACGCAAAAGGTCGCTCAACCGAAAACACGCTCGATCTTGCTGACGACGCTCTTGGCCCGCAGTTCCGCGATGATCGACGTGAGATGCTTCAGGTCCCACACCGCGAGGTCGATGGTCATGTCGGTGAAGTCCGGCGTGCGCCGTGCCATCGCGACATTGTCGATGTTGCCGTCATGCTCGGCGATCACCTGCGTGATCTGGGCCAGCGTACCCGGTTCGTTGATCGTCTTCAGCGCCAGCCGTGCGGGGAACCGCCGGGTGCCGATATCGTCCATGTCCCAGCGGACATCGAGCCATCGGTCCGGCTCGTTCTCGAAGGCTGCGAGCGCGGAAGACTGGATCGGGTAGATCGTGATGCCTTCGCTCGGGCTGAGGATGCCTACGATCCGATCCCCCGGGACGGCGCCCCCGGCAGGCGCGAAACGCACCGGCAGGTCGCTGTTGAGCCCGCGAATGGGAATTGCCTTGCTGGACGCCGCGTCGTCCGGGTTGCGGAACTTGAGATGCGTGACCTTGCTGAGGCCGAACCAGCCGCGGCCGGCGACCGCGCCTGCCGCAGAACCCTTGCGCTCCTCGCCCGGCTTCCGGTCGTCGGAATAGTCGGGATAGATCGAGCGCACGACATCGCCGGAGAACATTTCGCCGCGCCCGACGGCCGCCAGCACATCGTCGATCGAATGGCGGGCCAGACGGGGCAGGGCAGCCTTCAGCTTGTCATCGTTGAACGCCTTGCCTGCGCGCTCGAAGGCGCGCGTCAGGATCTGGCGGCCGAGCCCCGCATATTGCCGACGTATGGCGGTGCGTGTCGCCCGGCGGATCGCGGCGCGGGCCTTGCCGGTAACCACAAGCGCTTCCCACGCGGCAGGAGGAAGCTGTGCCTCGGAGCGAATGATCTCAACCTCGTCACCGTTGTTGAGCTCCGTCAGCAATGGCGCGATGCGGCCATTGATCTTGCAGCCAACGGCTGAGTTGCCGACGCCGGTATGGACCGCATAGGCAAAGTCGATGGGCGTGGCGCCGCGCGGCAAGGCGATCAGCAGCCCCTTCGGCGTGAAGCAGAAGACCTGGTCGTGGAAGAGCTCGAGCTTGGTATGTTCGAGGAATTCTTCCGGGTTGTCGCCCTCGGCCAGAAGGTCGATCGTGTTGCGCAGCCAGCGATAGGCCTTGCTCTCGTCGAGTGCGCCAACCGCACGCCCGTCCTTGTAGAGGGCGTGTGCCGCGATGCCGTATTCGGCGATCCGGTCCATGTCATGCGTGCGGATCTGCAATTCGACGCGCTGGAAGCCCGGCCCGATCACTGTCGTGTGGATCGACTGGTAATCGTTCTGCTTCGGCAGCGAGATGTAGTCCTTGTAACGGTCAGGGACCATGCGCCAGGTTGTGTGCACGACGCCCAGCGTGCGGTAGCACTCGTCCAGCGTCGAGACGAGCACCCGGAAGCCAAAGATGTCCGACAACATCTCGAAGGAGATGGACTTGCGCTCCATCTTCTTCCAGATCGAATAGGGGCGTTTGCAGCGGCCGGTGACCTGCGCCTCGATGCCGCGTGCGGCAAGCTTCTCGACAAGATCCGTCTCGATCCGGCCGATCAGGTCGACATTTCGGCTTGCGAGTTTTTCCAGCCGCTCGCAGATCGTGGCATGCGCCTTGGGCTGCACTTCGCGGAATGACAGATCTTCCAGCTCCTCGCGCACCTCCTGCATGCCCATGCGGCCCGCCAGCGGGGCATAGATGTCGAGTGTCTCTTCCGCGACGCGCACGCGCTTGTCCGGTGGCACGAAGCGGATGGTCCGCATGTTGTGCAGCCGGTCCGCCAGTTTGACGAGCAGCACGCGCACATCGGCTGCGATGGCCAGCAGCAGCTTGCGAAAATTCTCGCCCTGCGCGGCCTTTTTCGAGACGAAATCGAGCTTCTTGATCTTCGTCAGGCCATCGACCAGGGCGCCGATCTCCGGGCCGAAGAGCTTGTCGATGTCCTCGCGCGTCGCCCTTGTATCCTCGATCGTATCGTGCAGGACGGCCGCGACGATCGTGTGATCGTCGAGCTTCATGTCGGTGAGGATCGCCGCGACCTCGAGCGGATGCGAGAAGAACAGATCGCCGTTGGCACGCTTCTGCTGGCCGTGGGCCTGCATGGCATAGACATAGGCCCGGTCGAGCAAGGCTTCGTCGCAATTGGGATTGTAGCGCTTCACGCGCTCGACGAGCTCGTACTGGCGCATCATCCGCGTCCCGCCCTTCGGCGCGGCAATATCCTTCTGTCTGGTAATGGCCTCGGTCATCGATTCGACACGTTGGGGATTTGCGGTCCCGGACAAGGAGTGGCCCCTTATGGTTTGCCGATCATGGCCCCGGCGCAAGGCCAATCCTGAACCCTTGCGGAGCTGGCTGGCAGATCAAGGCCGACCATAAAAAAACCCGGCTTAACGCCGGGTTCCCGTCTTGCGAACGGACGCGCAGGCCAAGCCCGACGCGTCCGGATCCTGAGCAAGATGAAGGCGGAAATCCGCGTCAGTCCTCGTCGTCGGTGTTCGAGGGCGGCACAAGGCCGTCGAGGCCGCGCAGCAAGTCTTCCTCGCTCATGCGGTCGAACTGCATGTTCGGATCGTCCTCGATGCTGCCGCCGGCTGCGGGGGCGGCGGAGGCCGAATGCCCGAGCATCGGAACGACATCCTCTTCCGGCTCGTCCGTTTCCACATGCTTCTGCAGCGAGTGGATCAGATCTTCCTTCAGATCCTCTGGGATGATCTTCTCGTCGGCGATCTCGCGCAGCGCCACGACCGGATTCTTGTCGCGGTCGCGATCAACCGTCAGGGGAGCCCCCTGCGAGATCAGCCGCGCACGGTGGCTGGCAAGGAGAACCAGCTCGAAGCGATTCTCGACCTTGTCCACGCAATCTTCGACAGTGACGCGCGCCATCAGCGAGCCTTTCGTACGGATTATTCGTCTGAATGAATAAGGGGCCATACATGAGTGGCGCAAGCATGGCAATCGCCGAGCCGGCCGCGTGCCTTCCGTCCTGCGGTTTCTCGGGGCCGCAGCTGGCGCGCTTGACACCTGCGCGACCCGGTGCGAGTGCGCGCGGCAGAAGCGGGCAGCGGTCCGGCAGAGGGGCGTCGCAATGACAAGGGCATTCATCTTTCCCGGACAGGGCAGCCAGGCGGTCGGGATGGGCAAGGCGCTGGCCGATGCCTTCCCCGTGGCGCGCGCCGTGTTCGACGAGGTCGACGAGGCGCTGGGCGAGAAGCTCTCGGCGGTGATCTGGGATGGGCCGGCCGATGCGCTGACGCTGACAGCCAATACACAGCCGGCGCTGATGGCCGTCAGTCTTGCCGCGATGCGGGTGCTCCAGCAGGAGGCAGGTGTCGATCTCGCGAAGGCGGCGTTTGTCGCCGGTCACTCGCTGGGCGAATATTCGGCGCTTGCAGCGGCGGGGAGCCTCAGTCTGGCCGATACGGCGAGGCTCCTGCGGATCCGTGGCGATGCCATGCAGAAGGCCGTACCGGTCGGGCAGGGGGCCATGGCGGCCCTGATCGGCGTCGAGCTCGACGTCGCCCGCGAGATCGCCGCAGAGGCCGCGCAGGGCGAGGTTTGCGAGGCTGCCAACGACAATGGCGGCGGGCAGGTTGTCCTGTCGGGTCACAAGGCGGCCATCGAGCGGGCCATCGCGCTGGCGCCGGCCAAGGGCGCGCGTCGGGCGCTGTTGCTGCCCGTGTCCGCGCCATTCCATTGCGCGCTGATGCAGCCGGCTGCCGATGCGATGGCGGAAGCCCTCGCCAAGGTTGCGATCAAGGCGCCGGTGGCGCCGCTCGTCGCCAATGTCCATGCGAGCGCGATCAGCGATCCCGACACGATCCGCGCGAGCCTTGTCGCGCAGGTGACGGGCGCCGTGCGCTGGCGCGAGAGCGTCGCCTTCATGGCACAGGCGGGGGTGACGGAATTCGTCGAGGTCGGCGCCGGCAAAGTGCTCGGCGGCCTCGTCAAGCGTATCGCCACCGGTGTCGAGGCGCGCGCCGTGGGCACGCCCGACGATGTCGCCGCCTTCAGGGCGCTGTCCTGACGCCGCGACCTGTTCCCGGCCCGCAGCGGCCACCAGCCCAGTTTTCATGGAGATCGCCATGTTCGACCTGACCGGCCGCAAGGCCCTCGTGACCGGCGCGACGGGGGGGCTTGGCGGCGCCATCGCGCGCGGCCTCCATGCACGCGGCGCGGTTGTCGCCCTGTCGGGCACCCGCGCCGAGGCCCTCCAGGCGCTCGCGGCCGAGCTGGGCGAGCGCGCCCATGTCGTTCCGGCCGACCTGTCGTCGCGCGAGGCGGTCGAGGGGCTGGTTCCCGCAGCCGAGGCTGCGAT
>JBIPLL010000169.1:0-6149 GCA_044368425.1 Beijerinckiaceae bacterium | reverse complement strand
AGCGCCGCCTTGACCGCTTTCAGGGTCAGGGGGGCATTGCCGGCGATCCGGGCGGCATAGGCTTGCGCCTCGCTCTCGAAATTCTCGGTCGAGAGCACGGCATGGACGATCCCCATTGCCGCAGCCTCCGTCGCATCGGTGATACGGGCGCTGAGAAGGAGATCGGCCGTCGGCCCCACGCCCAGCTTGTGCGCCAGCATCTGGAGATTGCTGAAAGCATAGCCGAGCCCCAGCCGCGCGGCCGGGATGCGAAAGCGGGATTCCGCCGAGGCGATCCGCAGGTCGCAGCACATTGCAAGCCCGAAGCCGCCGCCGAAGCAGATCCCCGAGATGATGGCCAGGGTCGGCTTGGCGCTTCCGGCCAGCGCCGCATTGCCCTTCGACACGGCCTGATCATAGGCAGCCACGGCGGCAGCACCGTCCCGCTTTTCCCCGAACTGCGAGATATCCGCTCCGGCGCAGAAGGCCCGACGACCTTCGCCCCGCAGGGCAATGAGGCGCACATCGGGATCGCGTTCGGCACGGTCGACCAGTTCGGGCAGGCTCGACCACATGTCGAAGGTCATCGCGTTCATCTTGGCCGGCTGGTCGATGACCAGCGACGCGATGCCGTTCTGCGCGCTGTAGCGGATCGAGGGATGGTGCGGAGCATCGTCGGACATGTCGGGTTCTTTCTCTGCCGATCCGGTGCTCGCGGGAGGCGGATCGCGTGGCTGGGATATCACGTACCGCGAAAACGGGGCGGGCGCTTTTCCCGAAAGGCGGCCTGGCCCTCCAGAAAGTCGCTGCTCGCATCGCAGGCCGCGACGAGCCGCGCGATCCGCTCCGCGTCCTCGCGGGAGGGGCGGATGGCAAGCGTGGCGAGCGCCTGCTTGACGGCGGCCATCGTCAGGGGCGCATTGCCCGCCATCGATGCGACATAGGCTTGCGCCCGGGCATCGAACTCGTCCGACGCCCAGAGCCGTTGCACGATGCCGCCGGCCAAGGCCTCCGCCGCGCCGAGCGGGGCGCCGGACAACAGCAGATCGGCTGTGGCGGGGACGCCGATGCGTTCAGCCAGCCGCAGGACATCGTCGAGCCCGTAGCCGATCCCCAGCCGGGCAGCCGGGATGCAAAAGGTCGAGCGGTCCGATGCCAGCCTGATATCGCAGGCCATGGCCAGCCCCATGCCTCCGCCGAAACAGAGCCCGTCGATGACGGCAATCGTCGGCTTCGACAGCCCGGACAGCGCCTCGTGGGCGGCGAGGACGACGCTCTCATAGGCCTGCGTGGCTTGCGGGGTCGCCCTCACGACCGGAAATTCGGAGATATCGGCCCCGGCGCTGAAGGCGATGCTGCCGGCGCCGCGCAGCATGACGACCCGAATGTCCCGGTCGTCCTGGAACTCCGCACAGGCACGGGCCACGTCGCCCCACATGTTCAGGGTCAGGGCGTTGCGCCGGCGCTCATGGCTGATCGTGATCCGGCCGATCCCGCCGGTCCTTTCGATCAGGATGCGCCCTTCGGACATCGGAGACCCTAGACCGCACCGCAGGCGCGCAGCCTGGCGACATCGGCGGGATCGAAGCCCAGTTCGGCAAGGATCGAATCGGTATGCTCGCCCTCCGCCGGGGTCGCGGAGCGCATTTCGGCCGGGGTGCGCGTGAGCTTCACCGGTTGCCCGACGAGGGATACTTCGCCACGGGTCGGGTGCTGGCAGGGAACCGCCATGCCCAGATGCCGCACCTGCGGATCGGCGAAGACCTCGTCCATGCGATAGATCGGACCGACCGGAACGCCGGCTGCCGCCAGAATCCGCATCCAGTCGGCGCTGGTCTTCTGCGCGAAGACGGGCTCGAGCATCGCTCGGATTTCCGGCCGGTTGCGGAAACGCGCGGCAATCGTCCCATATTCGGGGTTGGCGGCCCAGTCAGGCCGGTCGAGAGTCAGGCAGAGGCTCTTCCAGTGACCGTCGCCCCCGACACCGAGATTGATGAAGCCGTCGGACGAGGCGAACACGCCCATCGGGGTGATGTAGGGATGATCGTTACCCGCCTGTTCCGGCACGACGCCATCGACCAGATAGCGCGCCGCCTGGAAGTCCAGCAGCGCGATCTGCGCCGCGAGCAGCGAGGACTGCACCCACTGGCCCTCACCGGAGCGCGCCCGCTCCTGCAAGGCGATCAGGGTGCCGATCGCCGCATAGAGCCCCGCCGAAATATCCGCGATGGCGGCGCCGGCCCTGACCGGCCCCTGCCCGGGGAAACCGGTCACCGCCATCAAGCCACCCATGCCCTGCGCAATCTGGTCGAAGCCGGGCAGCGAGACATAGGGTCCATCCTCGCCGAAGCCGGAGATGGAGGCCAGGATGATGCGCGGGTTTTCGGCACGCAGGCGCGCATAGCCGATTCCGAGGCGCTCCTTCACGTCCGGCCGGAAGTTCTCGACCACGACATCCGCCGTCCGCACCATGCGGAAGAAGACCTCAAGACCCTCGGGGTTCTTGAGGTTGAGGGTGATCGAGCGCTTGTTGCGATGCAGGTTCAGCATGTCGTAGCCGTCGCGCGGCCCGTTCATGCCCTCGTTGCGGTCCGCTCCCGCGGTCGCGTCGATCTTGATCACGTCAGCGCCGAAATCGGCGAAGATCCGGCAGCAGGCGGGGCCTGCCCGCACCCGCGTGAGATCGAGAACCCTGACGCCGCTCAGTGCCATGGATGTTTGCCCGGGAAGCATGAAATTCCCCTTCGCAGCTCTGCTTTCACGCTTCACCGGCAGCGGGCCGTACCGCTGCCTGCACGAAGATCTCGACTCCGAAGCCGGGCGTGACCAGCTTGGCCTCGACAACAGCACGCGCAGGTGTGCGCCCGGGCTCGACCCATTGCATCCAGACCGCGTTCATCTCGTCGAACCGCCTGAAATCGGCCAGGAATATCGTCGTCGAGATCAGGCGGGACTTGTGGCTGCCTGCCTCGGCGAGCAGCCGGTCGATATTGGCAAGGATCTCGCGGGTCTGGTCCGCGATCGGCGCGTTTTCCGATCCGCGCGCGACCTGGCCGGCCAGATGCACCATGCCGTTGAAGATGACGGCCTGGCTGCTGCGGGGGCCGATCTCCAGACGAACGATGTCGTCCTCTTCCCGCGCGTCACGCATTGCGGTTCGAGGCCCCGCCATCCACCGTCACGACGGTGCCGCTGACATAGCCGGCGCGTGGTGAGCTGAGGAAAGCGATGACATCGGCCACCTCCCTCGCCTCGCCCATGCGGCCGAACGGCAGATCGAGCTTGTCGATGAAGTCGCGCCAGCGGTCCGGTGTGCCGTAGGCGTCGCGGCTCCAGCCCTCGAGCATGAACTGCGCGCGGTCAGTCGCGGTCAGGCCGGGATTGACGGCCACAACCCGGATGCCGTGATCGGGGGAACGAGCCCCAAGCGCGCGGGTCAGGCTCATCAGCGCACTGTTGCCGGACGAACCCAGAATGTAGCGGGACTGCATCCGCTCGCCGGAATTGCCGATGACGTTGATGATGACGCCGCTGCGCCGCGTCTTCATCCGCGCGTAGAAGGCGCGCGTCATGTTGATGTAGCCAAAGACCTTGAGGTCCCACGACCGGCGCCAGACCTCCTCGGAGATATCGTCGATCTCGCCCGGCGGATTGGAGCCGGCATTGTTCACGAGGATGTCGACATCGCCGAAGCGCTCCGCCAGCGACGCCTGGTCCTCGCCGCGCCCCAGATCGGCGGCGACCGTCTCGACACGGCCACCCGCCACGGAGCGGACCCGATCGGCAGCCTTGGCCAGCCGGTCGGGATCTCTCGCAGCGAGGATGACGTCGCATCCTTCCCCTGCCAGAACCTCGGCGGTGGCCAGGCCGATACCCTTGCTGGCGCCGGTGATCAGGGCACGGCGACCCTTCAGTTCGAGGTCCATCTGCAATCCCCCATCCGACGTTTGACGAGTTCAGTAACCGCGCGGCAGGCCGAGATCGTGGACGGCGATGAAGTTCAGGATCATTTCCTCGGAGACCGGCGCAAACTGGAACAGGCGCGCATCCCGCCAGAGGCGCTCGATGTGCATCTCCTTGGAGTAACCCATGCCGCCCATGGTCTGCATGGCCCGCTCGATGGCCTGCGTGCCGGCGCGGACGGAGAGGAATTTCGCCGTATTGGCTTCCGACCCGTAAGGCTTCCCGCCATCATGCAGCCAGGCCGCCTTCAGGTTCATCAGCCGCGAGCATTCGAGCTCGGCATGCGCTTGCGCCATCGGGAACTGGAGTCCCTGATAGGCCCCGATCGGCGTCGAGCCGAAAACCTTGCGGTTCTTGGCGTAATCGACGCCGAGCCGCAATGCGAGCTTGCCTGCTCCGACCATTCCGGCCGTCGTCACGATCCGCTCGGTATTGAGGACTTCGAGCAGCTCCATCCAGCCGCCATCGACAGTGCCCACGACTTCGTCGTCGCGGGCGAAAACCTCGTCGAAATAGACGTTGCTCGACGGGTTCGTGTTCGTGCCCACCTTGTCGATCGCGCTATGGGTGAGGCCTTCCCGGTTGCAGTCGACCAGGAACATCGTGAAACCATAGGTCCGGCGCGGCGCATCCTCCATGCGGGTGGTGCGGGCAACGATCAGGACCTTGTTCGCCTGCGGCATGCAGGTGATCCAGATCTTGCTGCCGTTGATCCGCCAGCCGCCGTCGACGCGACGAGCGAAGGTCTTGAGCGCCAGCGTGTTCGAGCCGACATCGGGCTCGGTCAGGGCCATTGCGAAACGCATGCGGCCCTCGACCAGCGGGCGCAGCATCTCCTGCTTCTGGGCATCCGTTCCGAACTTGACCAGCGAGATGCCGCCGAAGATCGGATTGTTCATGAACAATTGCCCGACAGTGGCGCCGCCGCCGCCTGCCGCCAGCGTCTCGATGACGAGCGCCATTTCCAGCATTCCAAGGCCGGAGCCGCCATATTCCTCAGGAAGGGCGACGCCTGCCAGACCGGAATCGCAGACTTCCTGCCAGAATTCCTCGGCGAAAAGCTTTTTTTCGTCACGTTCACGCCAGTAATCGAGGCTGAATTTCTCGCCGACTTTCCTGGCCGTTTCGACGAGCATGGCGTGCTCGTTCGAAAGAGAGAAGTCCATCAGTTCACTCCATTACCAGTTGATTTTTTACGTTCCTGTGAACTTTGCCTTGCGTTTCTCGAGAAATGCCCCGCAACCTTCATGTGCATCAGCGCTATCGAAAACGATGCTGGCCATGATCTTCTCGTGCGCCAGGCTGGCGGCGAGCGTCATGTCGGCACCGTCCGTCAGGGTCCGCTTCAGGATCTTGAGCGTGAGGGGGGATTTCTCCGCGAGCCCTTCCGCAAATTCGAGCGTTTCATTCATCAGATCCGCAGCGGGGACGACCCGGTTGATCAGGCCGATCTCAAGTGCGGTCTGCGCCGGGAAGTGGCGACCGGAGAACATGATCTCCTTGGCGCGGCACAAGGGCACCTGCCGCAGCAGACGCTGCGTGCCGCCCGCGCCCGGAATGATGCCAAGCGTGATCTCGGGCAGGCCGAAACGCGCCGTTGCTGCCGCGAAACGGATATCGGTCGCGAGAAGAAGCTCCGTGCCGCCGCCGAGCGCAAAGCCGTTGATCGCGGACAGGACCGGCTTGTCGCAGACCTCGATCCGGCGAAAGACGCGATGGATCGTGTCGGCGAATTCCAGATAGTGCGCCATGGAGCGGCGGGAATCGAGGTCGCGGATGTCGCCGCCAGCCACGAAGGCCTTTTCGCCGGCGCCGGTCACGATGACCACACGAACCTGCGGATCGGCCTCAAGCTCCGCGAAGCGCTCCTCGAGCAGGAGCAGCGTCGGAATATCCAGCGCGTTCAGCGTTTCGGGGCGGTTGATGGTGAGTATCCCGCACGGGCCACGCCGCTCGAGAAGAACCGCGTTCTTTTCACCGCTCATTGTTCTCCCCCCGTTTTTTCGCCCGCGCTGCGCTTGCGCGGACGGCGGCCGTTGAACAGGCCTTCCGTCAGCAGGCGCATATAGGTTCCAACCACCTCGTCCGGCAGCCGCTTCACGCCGGCGCGGGTGACGCAGAAGCGCATGCTCACATAGTCGCGCGCCGCCATCAGGATGTAGGCTATGACTTCAAGTTCGGCCGTCTCGTAGCCCTTGATGGCACCC
>JBIPLL010000603.1:0-6165 GCA_044368425.1 Beijerinckiaceae bacterium | reverse complement strand
CCCCGGATCGGCGGAGGTGCAGACGAAAAGCAGATTGCCGCGATCCGCCGCGAGTCCGTTGTAGGTGACCTGAGTGAAATCGTCGAAGACCAGATTCGGCACACGGCAAAACAAGTTCAAACCGCCGCCGACACCGTCCGGCCCTTTGCGATCACGAAGCACGCCCCACGCAGGCGCGCTGTGGCCGGAGAGATTGCCGAGCTTCGCGCCGTCCACCGCGCGGATGGTGTAATAGTACGTCTTACCGAGATCGTCTGCGGTGGATGGCGGCGGCTCGTCGATGATGGCCCACGCTGGAGGCGCGATGTTGCCGTCGTCACGGAAAGTGGTGACCGCCGAAGGCAGGATGGCGATGAGATTGCGCTCGGGAAGATTCGTGACGGGATCAAGCTGGCGGCCCAGCTTGGCGATGTCGTTCGGTGTGCGCCAGCGATAGACGAAATAGGCACTCACCGTCTCGCCGATGGATGTCTGTGGCGCGATCCAGGAGATTTGCAGACGCTGATCGCGCACAGTGCCGTTGTAGGTCACGTCGTTGCGTACATTGACCTGCTGCGGCGGATTCGTCGGCAGGCGGTCGTGGATCGTCATTACCTTGCCGAGCGAAGGCTGGCCGCCGCGACCGAGCAGATCACGCGCGACGACGAAGTAGCCGAATGACTGATCGTCCTGAAACCCGAGGCCACCGTAGAAGCGGTTGTTGTCGTCATTCAGGAATGTCGGCGCGGTGTTGGGATCGACGGGATGCGTGAGAAGCGTTGGCGGCAGCACGGCAAGACGATTCACTTTCTCAGCTCCAGCGGTGATGAGCGCATTGAATGACGGCGGCGGTGTGGTTTCCCAGCCATTCGTGGTCACGGTGGTTTCCGGCAGGCGATAGACATCGTAGCCGTATTGCAGCGGGAGCAGGTCGCGCAGATTGTTCGGTGTGGACCAGGCCATGCTCACGTTGAGATTGCCCTTTGCCGATGCGTCGGGGATTTCCACCGGCACGCCCGGCGCTGGGAGCACGAGCACGCTCGCCGGATCGACCGTCACGCGGCCGAGCACGCCGATGTCCTGACCGCTGGCGATGTCATACTCGCGCAGCTCATAGGTGCGCAGGCCGCTCGCAGTGATCTTGTCGGCGACGGCAAAGCCACCGCACAGCGCGATGGCCGGATGCTGTCTGCCGAGCAGAATCACGCGCTGCATGTTCTCCCCATTGCCGTGCGCGCCGACGAGGATGGCGGAGATCTTGTCCGCCGTGGTGATCGTGCCCGATGGGAAGGCGTCATTGTACATTTCGCTCAACACGGAATCCAGCTCGGCGAGATTTTGTCCCAGCTTTTCGGCAGTGGGCAGGAGCGAATTGATGAGCCGCGTGTCAGCCGACACTTCGACAACGGACACGCGCTGATACGGCGCCGCCGACGCCGTGCCGCCCGCCTTTCGATAGACCGCGACCGTCTTGCTGCTGATGAAAAGCGGATCGGTCGGCTGCCACACGAGCCAAGCATAAGTCTCCGCGCCAGCCGTCGCCGTGGTGCCGGTGAAGATGAGGGAGTTCTCCAGCGCGTTTTGCGCGGAGAGGCTGGTGGCGAGTGCGAGACTGAGGAAAAGATGACGAAGCATGGGGAGCGAAAGTTTGAGACTCATCATGAGTGGCGCGCATCAGTAATCGACCTGCCAGCCGCCGAGGTCGGTGTAGAGGAAGTCCACCTGGAAGTTGGCCTTCACGCAGATGGGGCACTTGCCAGCTTCGCCGAAGACGCGTCCGTAGCCGGCGAAGTTGTAGGTGTCGCCGCTCTTCGTGCCGGCGAGCGAAACCTCGCCGCCGACTTCGACTGCGCAGAGCGCCTCGCCGTAGATGCCGAGCGTCATGCGGCCGCCGTAGGTCGGACCTTCGGCGAAGTAGAGCACGCCTGCGCCGGCCTTGGCGCTGATGTTGAAGATGCAGGTGCCGGTGCCGAAGATCGGGAAGGTGGCCTCACCATACGCATAGATGCCGGTGAGCGATGAAGTCGGAACGACGGACGCTACTAGCGGGTCGATGAGCAAAAGCGGATCGAGATCGCACGAGCGGCCGAGGAAGATGCCGCCGGCCATGTCGAACTCGCCAAAGCGCGTGCCAATCGCCGCGCCGATGTAGTTTTCAGTCGCGCCGAACATCACGGTGGCCGCGAGTTTGTACACTTCGAAGGTCTCGAAGTTGATGGTGCCGCTCGTCATCTCGAACTCGCCGCCGATGGAAACGGGCAGCGCGCTGGCGATGCCGAATTTGATGTTCATGTCGGCGCGCACACTTTCGCTGAGCTTCAGTCCGGCCCAGCTCAGTGGGAAGTCCTCGGTGCCGAGCGTGATCTCGACGGTCTTCTCGCCCACCACGCCGGGGATGCAGGTGCCGGGGCCGTCGGAGTCGAGTTCCTTGATTTGGAAATAAGCACCGAGCGTCATCGCATCCGGCACGGCCATCTCGATGCTCGCATCGAGTCGGAGGCAGTCGAGGCTGTCGCCATTGATGTGGGCGAAGCCGCTGATCGAGCCTGCCTTCACCGGTGGCTCGGGCACGTCGAACGCACCTTGCAGGCCGCTGAGCGTGGTGTTGAGCCCGGCGACGACGCCAGAGAGCGCTTCTTGAATGGCGCGGTTCAGCGAGGCAAAGGCAGTATCGACGGCTTCGTTGAAGCTGGCCTGCACGTCGTAGATGCGCTCCTTCACCGCTTCCTGGATGTCGGCGACGACCGGCTGCGCATAGAGATTGTCTTTGATCTTCTGGGCGATCTGCTCGCGCCACTCGTTGGCGATGCGATTGAGATTCGCGAGATCCTCAGTCGTGGCGGACAAGACGATTTCGCCCGCATCGATCTCCATGGCGGCAGTGATCGTGGCGATGTTTGCCTGTCCGATGGTCGGCGAGGCGATCAGGTCATGAATCTCGTCGCCGAGTCCGGTCGCGCCCTCCACCTGCTGCCGCACATCGGTGACGATGGCTTTGATGGCCGTAAGCGTGCTGGTGACGGAATCGAGCGTCGCATCCTGATCCTGAATCAGATCGGCGAGTTCTTCTTCGATGGACGAGGCATCGACGAGCGTGCTCAGCACACTGACCAGTTCCTTGCTCAGCGCTTCAAACACCACGCGGCGGTCCTCGCCGCTCACGTTCACTTCCTTGAGCAATCCATTGGCCACGTCCTCAACAGGGAGATTCACTCCCGTGTCGGGATCAATGGTCACGGTGGCGATCACGGAATCAATCGACTGCTCAATCTTCTCCAGCCGCGTCTTCAAATCGAAGAGGAAGCCGTCCACTGTCGCAATCGGATCACCCAGCTTGTTCAATGCCACCGTCAGATCCGAAGACACGCCGACACGAGCGATGATGATGTCCTTCAACTCCGCTTCGGTGTAGATGCCCGAGTTGATCTTCACCTTCAGGTCGTCGATCAAATCATCGAGCAACGGCGCTGTCAGCGCATCAACTGCCTTGCCGAGCAGATCATCCGCCTTGTCGCTCACCGCTTTCGCCATTTCATCGACACCGTGTTCGAGCGCGCCGAAGACCTTGTCGCCCGCTGCCGTTACAAAGGCGGACGAGATGCCCGTTGCATCGTCGATCGCATTGAAGGCGAAGTTACCCAGATTGATCGTCGGCAGGCCTTTGTAACGAGCGCCGAAGGTCAACTCCGTGTAATCAGCATCAAGATAGACCAACTCGTGCTGTGTCTCGAAAACGATGAAGTCGCTGGTGATCGGGCCGCGACCGCTGAAGTCGAAGGCGGAGTTCGACCACTTCAGCGGGTAGTCGAAGTTGATGATGCCCAGCCAGAGCTGCTGCACGCGCGGGAGGAACTGCTCGTTGCCGTTGTCAGTCGTCTTGCGGTAGTTCGCCAGCGTATTCGTGTGGCCTTTGTGATGCACGTCGAAGACGCTCACCTCGAAGGGGTCCTTCAAGCTTTCCTCCCAACCGTTGCTCGGCCAGCCGCCCATCACATAGATCGACGACGCGACCTCGGGATCAGGCGTGCTTGGCGTGAGACTGCCGCAGTTCGTGTGAAGATGGACCTGCATGTCCTTGAAGAACGGCACGTCGAAGGTGCCGAAGAGGCTCCAGAAGCCAGCGCTCGCACCGGTGGCGTCATTCAAATAAGCGCCCTGCGCGGGGAAGAAATCGTAGCTCTCGCCTGTGGTGCCGATCATCTCCATCGCGCCCGGCAGCGTGAGCCGCGTGGGCACCGAGTCGGCCACGTCGCCGATGTTCACTTCGTTTGTCGTGGTGAAATCTCCCGTCGGCATGATGCCGAGCGAGCCGGCAAAGCGGTCCGCGAAATGTGAAGCATGTGCCGAGAAGCCGAGCACTAGAGTGACGGGGCCTGCGCCTGGTTCGCAGTCGTTCTGAGATTCAAACGTGGCGGTGTAAGGCGTGAAGAGCGCGTTCCAGAAGTCGAACTCCTTCGAGTCCACCGTGCCCGCACCGGTGATCTTGAAACTCTCCAGCGCGCCGAGGCAGGAGAGACGCAGCTCGGTGAAGTCGAGCGTGAAGTCGGTCGGGTCCGGCAGATCGAGAAAGCCGCTCGTGCGCGAGTCTTCCTGCTCGTTCGAGAGGAAGGAAAAGCCGTATTTGGTCAGCCCAAACTGATAGCCGCCGATGACCGCCGTGCTCGGGAAGCCGCCGTCAGGCGCCTCGTGGATGCCGGTCACGCCGGAGAGGCGAATGTAATACTTCGAGCGTCCCGTGAGATCGTAGGGGCCGAAGGGATCACCTTGCAGCGTGCTCTGTCCGTCGTGCGTGCCGGTGGTGCGGAAATTCATGCCCGGGTAGTCGGCGAGGCCGCCGGTGTACTCGGTGGACTCCGGCCGCTCGGCGATGGTGAGATCGGCGGGATCAAATCCGGTGAGCAGCAGCACGCCGGGGCCATCGGGATCATTGAGCGGATTCTGATCGCCGCGCAGGAAGGTGCCGGCCATGAGGAAGTTTCCTTCCGTGAAGCCGGTCGTGACCTTGTGTGCAAACTCTTGTGGCGTCGTGTTCGGAATCGCGCCCCAAGACATCGGTGCCATCGAGATTGTGCCCGTGGCGTGAAGGCCGCCGTCGCCTGTCATTTTCAAATTGCCCGTCGCGCTTGTCAGCGAAGAGACCGCGCCGAGTTCTGCGCCACAATTCATTTCCAACGCCTCCTGACAATGCTGCGCATAAACGACGTTGATGGGTGATGTGTTGACCAGCACGCTGAGGTTCGGCTTGATCAGATCGTTTTCGATGGTGATGAAGCTGACCGCGCCGGTCCAGTTTATGTAGGTGAAGTTCGGGAAGTGGGTGACGAAGTTGTTCGCCGCCGAGCTGAGCACCGTCGTCAGCTCGCCGCCGCCGCTGGTTCCTTTCTTCACGCGGGGATTCGCGGCTGCGGTCACGCCGTTGTAAAGATGATCGTTGGATACCTTCGAAGCCATTTCCAACTCGGGATACGAGGCGGAATACGAGGCGAGATAATCCATCAGCGGCTTCCGCACTGAGTGCGCCACCGCCAGCGAACCGGCCTGGAATTCTCCGCTCGCCAGATCCCAGACGAACACTCCGCATTCGAGAAGCACCGGCTTGGTTTCCTCGCAGAGGTAGAAGGCGTTCGCGCCAGGGATGATGTTGAGATTCGCGAGCGGCTGGAGGTTTTGATTGAAGTCCGCGCCTGGAAAATCCACCGCCGTCTCCAGCAGGCCGTTGTAGCGGTTCGTACGCCAGCCGACACCGACCGGCAGATACGCGGTGACCGTGCCGTGCAGGCCAGTTTCATCCATGGTGATGTTGTCCTGCCGCTTGAATTCCACACCGTTCAACGTGCCGGCATTGTTGCCGGTAACGTCACGCACGAGGTCGAGCGTCTCGCTCGTGTAGAAGGGTGGGGAGGTGTAGTCGCCCTGATAGGTGGCGATGCCATTTTCATCGAGTACGACGTTGATCGTCTTGGTGCCGTCACCGAAGTGATGATCGGTGAAGCCATCGACCGTGCCGCTGTTGTTGTTCGGCGTGATTCGCAGCAGCGCGGTGGTGTGACCCGGTGCGGGAATCGTCGGAATCCAAAACGGCGCGCCAGCGATGCTGCCGAAGTGCGTGACCACGCTGGCGAAATTGAGCTGGCCAGTGAAGTGCGCGATGGCCGTCACCGCCGACGCCATCGTGTTGCCTGTGAT
>JBIPLL010000006.1:0-22703 GCA_044368425.1 Beijerinckiaceae bacterium | reverse complement strand
GAACAGGCTGTCGAAGCCGCGCGGCGCACCATCGGCTGAGAGGGTTCTTCAGCCTTCCGCGACGGGAACGCGCATCGTCACCAGCTCCTCGGCGGCGGAGGGGTGCAACGCGACCGTGCGATCGAAATCGGCCTTGGTCGCGCCCATCGTCAGGGTAATGGCCGCCATCTGGATGATCTCGCCCGCATCGGGTCCCATCATGTGCACGCCGAGGACCTTGTCGGTCGCCGCATCGACCAGGATCTTCATGAGGGTCCGCTCGTTGCGGCCCGCAAGTGTCGCCCGCATCGGGCGGAAGCTCGCCTTGAACAGGCGGATCGGGCCGAAGGCGCGGGCCTGCGCCTCGGTCAACCCGACGCTCGCCAGTTCCGGGGTCGAGAACACGGCGGTGGGAATGAGCCCATGGTCGACCGCCGTCGGCCTGCCGCCGAAGACGGTGTCGGCAAAGGCGTGGCCCTCGCGGATGGCAATGGGCGTGAGGTTGGCGCGGTCCGTGACGTCGCCGACGGCATGAATGGACGGGATATTGGTCGCGCTCCAGGCATCGACCACCACCGCCCCGAAGGGACTGAGCGTCACGCCCGCTGTCTCGAGGCCGAGGCCCCGGATATTGGGCCGGCGGCCCGTCGCCAGCATCACGCAATCGGCGACGATCTCGCTGCCGTCGGACAACCAGACATGCAGGCCGTTGGCGCGCTTCTCGATGGCTGTCGGGCTGACCGCGAGCCTGAGCGAGAGGCCGCGTGCGGCGAGCGCCGCGCCCAGCCCGTCGCGCAGGTCCTCGTCGAAGCCGCGCAGCAGCTTTTCGCCGCGATGGATGAGGGTGACGTCGCTGCCCAGACCCGCGAAGATGCCGGCAAACTCGACCGCGATATAGCCGCCGCCGATGATGGCGACGCGGGCGGGCTGGCGATCCAGGTCGAAGGCCTCGTTCGAGGTGATGGCATGTTCGAGGCCGGGAATGGCCGGCTCATGCGATGGCGTCGCGCCGGTCGCGACCAGTATATGCCGGGCGCGGATGCGGGCACCCGTGGTCAGGAGCCGCACATGGTGGGCGTCCTCCACCACCGCGCGGCTGCGCAGGATCTCGACGCCCGCCTTCTCTAGCGTCTGGGAATAGGCGCCCTCGAGGCGGGTGATCTCCCGGTCCTTGGCGGCGATCAGGCCGGCCCAGTCGAAATGCGTCGGGCCGACCTGCCAGCCGAAGCCGGCCGCATCGGCGAAATCGTCGGCGAAGCGGGCCGCATAGACCATCAGCTTCTTGGGAACGCAGCCGCGAATGACGCAGGTGCCGCCCATCCGGTATTCCTCGGCGAGCATGACGCGCGCGCCATAGCCTGCCGCGATCCGGGCGGCACGGACGCCACCCGAGCCGCCGCCGATGACGAAGAGATCGGTGTCGAAGCTGGTCATTTCAGCAATTCTCCCGTCAACGGCCTGAGGCGCCCGGCACCGGGCGCCGCATGCATGTCCCATCGAAACCAGATGATCGTGGCGCCAAGAAGCGCGAGCCACCAGCCCTGCCAGGCGCCGTGCCCGACAAGGGCCACCGCGAGGATCGCGGCCAGAGCCGCGAAGCGGGGGGCAAGGCGGCGGGCATCGAGCCGCGCAAGCGGACGCACGACGCCCCAGAGCAGGAGCACGAGCACGACCGTCGTTCCGGCCAGTCCCATCTCGGCCCAGACCTGCAGCGGCATGTTATGCGGGTGACCTGCGCCCAGCAGCGTCCGGTATTGCGGCTCGACCTTCGCGACGACGGGAAAGCCGGCAAAGCGGGCGCTGGTGCCAAAGCCCTGACCCAGCCAGGGCTGCGCCCGAACCGCAGCGCCAAAGCTCTGCCAGATCTCCACGCGGGCGCGCGAATTGGACTGGGCCAGCTCGGTGTGGAGCTTTGGGGGCAGGGACCGGTCGGCAATCTCGCCCAGGACAGGAGCGAGCGCGAAGGATGCGACGAGGCCCAGAGCGAGGCCCGCCAGCGCCAGCGGCCGGGCGTAGCGGGCGGCGACGAAGCCCAGACCGCCCGCCAGCAGCGCGAAGGCCGATGCGCCCGAATCCGAGCGCAGGACGGTCACGACCATCAGTAGGCCGAGGCCGAGCGAGGCCCACAGGCCGGGCCCGCCCCAGTGCCGGGCCAGGAGGGTCGCCAGCGGCCAGAACAGGATGGCCAGCGTCACGGCAGGCCGATTGAAGATGAAACTTGCAAAGCGCAGCCCCGCGAGCCTGCGCAAGACGAGATCGGTCTCGAGCTCGGTCAGGATAAGAAGGCAGGCCAGCGCGAAGGCGACTGCGAGTGCCAGCATCGTCCAGCGCGGCAGGATCGGCAGGACAAGCCAGGCACAGGCGAGCACGGCCAGCGTCGTGATTGCCGCTTCCGCCACCATGGGCGGATGGCCCGTCGCGGCCAGACAAAGGACAAGCAGCGCTCCCGCTGCCAGACGCCAGCGCCAGGCGTGGAGCTGCTCGCGGAGTGCGGGCCCATGCCCGGCCTTCAGGTGGTGGATCAGGGCTGCGATCGCGGCCAGGACGAGAATGAGCGGTGCCGAGCGGTTCGCAAGCACCATCGCCACCGGCATGGCAGCCAGCAGTCCGCCAGCGATACCAGCCGTCAGCGATGGAGGCTGATGCGGCGGGTCGAGACGCGCCAGTGCCGTCGTCATGCCGCGCGGCCCCTCGAAGGGAGCGGGGATGCGTCAGATCGCGAGATCATTGGCAAGAACGACACGGCCTCCAGCGTCCTCGACGGGTCGACAAGCCGGCCCGAAACGGGCCGCGATGCCGTGGGTAGTGGATCGTGCACGGCTTGGAAAGCCATCTCTGTCCGGGCCTGCAAAAGCCTCATTCTCCCGCACCGGAGCCATGCATTTGCTGCATCGCGAGATGCAGCCTTGTCAGGGCGGCAGAGGCCCCCTAACGTCAGGCCACCAACCGGCATCCAGACCGGCGTCAACGGAGGAACAGAATGGCGTTTTTCAATCATGTCACCCGTCGCGGCCTGATCGCCGGCGCGGCACTCGGCATCGCCCTCATGAGCGGCGGAGCGGCCTTCGCGCAGGCCGAACTCAAGATCATGGCGCCGGCCGCTCCCGGCGGCGGATGGGACGCGACCGCGCGCTCCATGCAGCAGGCGCTCACGGCCTCGGGCATCGCCAAGAGTGTGCAGGTGACCAATGTCACAGGCGCCGGCGGCACGGTCGGCCTGGCGCAGCTCATCAACCAGGGCAAGGGCGACGGCTCGCAGCTGATGGTCAACGGCTTCGTCATGGTCGGCGCGATCCTGACGAACAAGGCACCGGTCAATCTGGACCAGACGACCCCGATTGCCCGCCTGACCGCCGAGGCGCTCGCCATCGTCGTGCCGGCCGAGTCGCAGATCAAGTCGGTCAAGGATCTCGCGGCCGCCATCAAGGCTGATCCGGCCAAGGTCACCTGGGCCGGCGGTTCTGCCGGCGGCGTCGATCATATCGCCGCGGCGCTGTTCACGCAGTCCTCGGGCGTCGAGCCGACCAAGCTCAATTACGTGCCGTTCTCGGGCGGCGGCGAGGCGCTTGCCGCGCTGCTGGGCGGTCGCGTCACGGCCGGCATTTCCGGCTATGGCGAGTTCGAGGGCCAGATCAAGGCCGGCAAGCTGCGCCTGATCGGCGTCACGTCCGGCAAGCGGCTTGCCGGTGTGGACGCGCCGACCGTCAAGGAAGGCGGCATCGATCTCGAGATCCTGAACTGGCGCTCGGTCGTTGCGCCTCCCGGCATCACCCCCGACCAGCGCAAGACCCTCCTCGACACGATCGACCGCATGGTGAAGTCGAAGGAGTGGCAGGAAGTCCTCAAGGCGCGCGGCTGGGACGATGCCTATCTCGCGGGCGACGCCTTCGCGGCCTTCCTCAAGCAGGAAAACGTGCGCGTGACCGGCGTGTTGCAGTCGGTCGGGCTGCTGAAGTAAGCGGCGGCGACAGAACCGGGAAATGGAGAAGGGGCCCAAGTCGGCCCCTTTTTCGATCCGACTCTTTCTACCGCGACCACGTCTCGCCGCATGGAGCGGCGGGACTGGCCGCAGCGGCATGCGGGTTCGACCCGCTTCACGTGAATCAGGTCCGGGGTGGGGGTTCGCCATGAGTGACATGTCGCAGCGACGGGGCATCGACCGCCCGGCTCTGGTCGTCGGCCTCCTGCTGACGGGTCTCGCGGCCATCGTGCTGCGCGATGCCTTCGCCCAGACCATGGTCGCGACCTATGGCATCGGGCCCAAGGCCATGCCCTTGCTCGTCGGGGGCGGACTGCTCCTTCTGGCGCTCGGCCATTTCGTCGTGGCCCTGCGCCAGGGCCTGCCGAAGCCCGATCCGGCCGACCCGGCGGCGCTTGGCTGGGTGATCGCGGGGCTGCTCGGGCTGATGGTCGCCATCGGCATCGGCGCGGGCTTCGTCATCGCCGTTGCCATCGTCTTTGCCTTTACCGCGCGCGGCATGGGGCGACGCGCGCTCCTTGCCGATCTCGGAATCGGTCTGGGGCTGGGCATCGCCATCTACCTGATGTTTGCCAAGGTGCTGACGCTGTCCCTGCCAACGGGGCCGCTGGAACGGTTGATCTGAGGAGCGCGCGCCATGGAAACCTTTGCCGCCCTCGGACAGGGCTTTGCCGTCGCCGCCCAGCCCATGAACCTCGTCTTCGCGCTGGTCGGCGTGCTGCTCGGCACGGCGGTCGGCGTGCTGCCGGGCATCGGCCCGGCGCTCACCGTCGCGCTGCTGCTGCCGATCACGTTCAAGCTCGACCCTGCGGGTTCGCTGATCATGTTTGCCGGCATCTATTATGGCGGCATGTATGGCGGCTCGACCACCGCCATCCTGATCAACGCACCCGGCGAAAGCGCCTCGCTTGCCACCGCGCTCGAAGGCAACCGGATGGCGAAGGCGGGGCGCGGCGGTCCGGCTCTGGCGACCGCTGCCATCGGCTCCTTCGTGGCCGGCACGCTCGCGACGCTGGGGCTCACTTTCCTCGCGCCATGGCTCGTCGACATCGCGGTCAAGTTCGGGCCCGAGGACTATTTCGCTCTGATGGTGCTCGCCTTCGTGACCGTGTCGGCGACCTTTGGCGACTCGCCCCTGCGTGGCCTGACCAGCCTGTTCATCGGCCTGACGCTGGGCCTGATGGGCATCGACAAGATGACGGGCCAGGCACGCCTGACATTCGGCGTCCCGGAACTGCTCGACGGCGTGGCGGTGACGACGCTGGCTGTCGGTCTGTTTGCCGTCGGAGAGGCGCTGCATGTCGCGGCCAAGCGCTTCCGCGATCCGGAGGAGATCCAGCCCATACGCGGCTCGCTCTGGATGACGAAGGAGGACTGGCGCCGGTCCTGGGGGCCGTGGCTGCGCGGCACGGCCTATGGCTTCCCGATCGGGGCGCTGCCGGCCGGCGGGGCGGAGGTTCCGACCTTCCTGTCCTACGCGACCGAGAAAAGGCTGTGCCGCAAGCCGGACGAATTCGGCAAGGGCGCGATCGAGGGGGTTGCCGGGCCGGAAGCCGCCAATAATGCGGCTGCGGCCGGCACGCTGGTGCCGCTGCTCACTCTCGGCTTGCCGACCTCGGCTACCGCCGCGATCATGCTCGCGGGCTTCCAGCAATATGGCCTCAATCCCGGCCCGCTGCTGTTTGCCGAGCGTCCGGACCTCGTCTGGGGACTGATCGCATCGCTGTTCATCGCCAATACGATGCTGATCGTGCTCAATCTGCCGCTGATCGGCCTGTGGGTGCGCCTGCTGTCGGTGCCGCAGCCCTGGCTCTATGCGGGCATCATCGTCTTTGCGGCCATGGGCACGATCGCGGCCAATCCATCGCTGGTCGAGCTGTCGATGCTCTTCGTCTTCGGCATGCTCGGCTTCCTGATGCGCCGCTACGACTACCCGATCGCCCCGATGGTCGTGGGTCTGATCCTCGGTCCCATGGCCGAGGCTCAGTTGCGGCGTGCCATGCAGATCAGTCTCAACGACCCGATGGTGCTGCTGGAGAGCCCGATCTCGGCGACCCTGCTCGTGCTGGCGGCCATCGCGCTCATCGCCCCCTTCGCACTGAAGGGGCTCAACCGCTTCAAGGCGAGCGAGGATTGACGAGGCCGTTTGGGCCCGTCCCGATGACGTCACAGGAAGAAGGCGCGACCCGAGGGCCGCGCCTTCTTCATGTCAGGTGCCGGCGGCAGGAGCCGCCGGATCAGATATTGTGGCCGCGCTTCTTCATCTCGCTGCGGATGCGCGTGATGATCGTGTCGGAGAGCTTCTGCGTCCAAGACTGCATCTCGCCGAACATGTCGTCCAGCATTTCCGGCTGGATCTCGACATAGCGCTTGCCGGCGGCAGACTTGAAGAAAGCGGCGATTTCCTTCAGCTCCGACTCGGTGAGGCGGACGGCGAAGACACGCGCGGCCGTCGTCACCATCTCGTCGCGCTGGGTGGTGAACTCACCCTCGAGGCCTTTGAGAACCTCGTTGAGATCCTTCATGATCTCGGGGCGGGTCGTCGAGAAGGTCTGTCGGGCCTCCTCGGCGAATTGCTGCGGGATCGCATCGAAGGTGCGCACGATCCCAGAGCCGACCACGACGTCGCGGGCCGCCTGGAGATGGCCGGGGCCGATCGAGGCGGCGGCTGCCGGGGCTGGAGCCGTCTGCGCGAAAGCGGGGGCGGCGAACGGAGCGGCAAGGGTGAGCGTTGCCGCGATCATCGCGGCACGCAGGGTAACAGGCAGCATGGAGTCTCTCCCATCCAATTGGTGTGGGCAGCCGGTTGGCTGGGGCCTATCAGACCTCGCCCAGTTCCACCAGCCCGCTTTCGGCAGCAAGGATCGCACCTGTCGCCAGGCCGATGAACAAGCCGGTCTCGACCACGCCGGGCACCGCATTGAGCGCCTGCGCGAGACGGGGCGCGGCAGCGATGCGGGTCAAGGCCGCGTCGATGATCAAGTGGCCGCCATCGGTGATGAAGGGCTCGCCGTTTGCGGCGGTTCTGAGGCGCAAGGATCGGTCTGCATCGCGATGGCCTTCGCGCACCAGCACGTCGAGGATCGCCCTGCGGGTCGCGGCCAGGCCGAAGGGCACCACCTCGATCGGCAGCGGGAAGCGCCCGAGCCGGTCAACCCGCTTGCTGGCATCGGCGATGACGAGCATCCGCGCGGACGCCGCCGCCACGATCTTTTCCCGCAGCAGCGCGCCCCCGCCACCCTTGATCAGGTTCAGTTCGGGATCGAGCTCGTCGGCACCATCGACGGTGAGATCGAGGGCCGGCTCCTGGTCGAGTGTCACCAGCGTGATGCCGCAGGCCAGAGCCTGCTGCGCCGTCGCCTCGGAGGTTGGCACGCAGACGACATTCAGCCCGCTGCGCACGCGCTCACCCAGCAACTCGACGAAGTGACGCGCGGTCGAGCCGGTGCCGAGCCCCAGCTTCATGCCGTCGCTCACGAGATCGACGGCGCGCGCGGCAGCCGCCCGCTTGAGTTCATCGGCATTCATGATGGCAGCGCTCCGCTGGCGAGAGGTGACCCGTTCGAGGACCGGCCCGCTCTAGCGCATCGGGCGTGCGGGCGGAACCCGCGAATCAGGGTCGACGCGGTGTCGGCGAGCCGCTGCCGGCTGCCTCACCCGATTGCGGGGCCGGCGCACGCTGAGGCGGGGCGCCGCGCTCGGGCGGGGTGCAGACCACCTTGTCGTCGAAGACATAGCAAATGCTCATGGCGCCGGTGCGCTGGTCGACGCGGAATATTCCGCCCTCCCGCTCGTGACGCGACGGCACGAGCGCATAATCCGACGGCTCCTGCTTGCCCGCGCCCTCTCCGGCGGGGAAACACAGCGTGACGCCGATGGAGCCTTCCTGCAGCCCGTACTGGCAGGCTCCGACCTCGCCGGTCACGCGATCCACGCGATAGACGCGGTTGAGATCGGTCTGCGGCGCCGGTGCGAACTGGAATTGCTGGGCCTGCGCGATATCCGACAGCGCGAGGGAGACGACGAGCGCAACGGTCGCAAGAAGCACGGACCGGGCGGCCTCGTGCCCGGCATCGGGGATGGCGAGGCGGGAAAAGACATCAGGTGCACGGCAAATCATGGGCTGTCCTCGGGCCGACCGGCAACAAAGCGGTCGCGTCAGCATGGAGCGTCGATGGGACGACTTTATGGTTAGCAAACGCTTAACGGGCCGTGTCGGGTTCCAGCTTGACCGGCCCGACGTAACGGTCCAATCGGGCGCAAAGCTGCTCGCGAGACCACAATGACCCCTGCATCGAAGACCCCTGCATCGAACCCGCCCGCCACCATCGTCTTCGATCTCGACGGCACATTGGCGGAAACGGCGCCCGACATCATCGCCGTGCTCAACATGATCCTGGCCCGCGAGGGGCTGCCCGCGGTGCCAGTGACGCGAGCGCGGGATCTGGTGGGCGCGGGGGCGCGGGCACTGATCGAGCGGGGCTTTCGACTGCAAGGCATGCCGCTCGATACCGAGACGCTGGAGCGGCTCTTCCTCGACTTTCTCGATATCTATGCCGGACGCATCGCGGATGAGAGCCACCTCTATCCGGGCGTCGAGGCAGCGCTCGACGAGCTCGCCACTGCCGGGCACCTGCTCGCCGTCTGTACGAACAAGCCGGAGCACCATTCCCGACTGCTCCTGTCGGCCCTGCGGATCGACGGGCGCTTTTCGGCAATTTGCGGGCGCGACACGTTCCCCGTGTGCAAGCCCGATCCGCGCCATCTGACGCTCACCATCGCGCAGGCGGGCGGCGATCCGGGACGCGCCATCATGGTCGGCGACAGCCGCACCGATATCGATACCGCGCGCGCGGCCGGAATTCCCGTGATCGCGGTGCCCTTCGGCTATACGAACGTGCCGGTCAGCGAGCTGTTTCCCGACCGGGTGATCGGGCATTTCGAGGAGCTTGTGCCGGCAATCGACGCGATTCTGGCGCGCAGCCCGGCTTGAATTGCACGGCAAGAGCGCAATGCACTCCTGGCCGGAAGCTGCCGTCGATGTCCCGAGACGCGGATGGTGGGCGCGACAGGGATTGAACCTGTGACCCCTCGCGTGTGAAGCGAGTGCTCTCCCGCTGAGCTACGCGCCCATCCGTGGGCGCCTTGTAAGCGGGGTGCGCCGTTTGCGTCAAGTCACGTGCTGCCGCTACCCAGAACAAGGTGGGCAGGCGCAACCGCAAGGTGTGGCACCAAGGCAACGCTGCGTATGCGGATGCGACACATCTTCACAACCGCGTGCGACGCGATTGCACCAGATGGCAACTTTCGACATCTAAGCGTTCAAGCATGGTAGATGAACAGAGTTGGCATTCGGCCAGGTCAGGCAGACCCCGCCGCGCGCCGCCGCACTGATCGAGGACGATATGAGCCGCTTACGCTTCGTGATGGCACTGGCACTGGGAGGCATGGTTCTTGGAGGCATGGTTCTTGGAGGCACCGGCGCCGCCCAGGCCTATGAGATCGATCCCCTGACCCGTGAGCCGCTCTATCGCGGGCAGGACAGCTTCCGGGCGCAGGCCAGCGCGATCCCGCGCGAGATCGTCGCCTATAATGGCCGCCATGCTCCGGGAACGATCGTGGTGTCGACGGAAGAGCGGCGCCTCTATTTCGTGCTCGGCGACGGCAAGGCCGTGCGCTACGGCATCGGCGTCGGCCGCCCGGGCTTCGAATGGGGCGGCACCAAGACTGTCACACGCAAGGCGGAATGGCCGAGCTGGCGCCCGCCCGCGCAGATGCTGAAGCGCCGCCCCGACCTGCCGCGCTTCATGGAAGGCGGGCCGGACAATCCGCTGGGTGCACGCGCCCTCTATCTCGGCTCCACGCTCTACCGGATCCATGGCTCGAACGAGCCGGAATCAATCGGGCAGGCCGTTTCCTCGGGCTGCATCCGCATGGTCAACGAGGACGTGATCGACCTCTACAGCCGCGTGCGGGTCGGCACCCGGGTTGTCGTGCTGCGCTGAGCGGCGACGACAGCAAGTAATGCAGAGGGCCCCGACCGGGGCCCTTCTTTTTTGGGCCACCGCCTCAAACGCCGCCCTTGCGGGGCGCCGCGCGGCCCGGCTCCCGACTGAGCCCCCGGGCCGCGAGGTCCGCCAGATAGGCCGACCATTTCTCGTCGTGGCGCTGCGCCAGCTCGCGCAGATAGTCCCAGGCGTAGATGCCCGTCGAGTGCATGTCGTCGAAGACGAGCCGCACCGCATAATGGCCGACGGGCTCGACCTGCAGGATCTCGACATTCGCCTTGCCGGGAACCGTCTTCTTCTCGCTCGGCCCGTGTCCCTGTACTTCCGCCGAGGGGCTTTCGACCCGCAGATACTCCGCCGTGAGGACCTGGTCCGTGCCGTCGTCCCAGCGGATCGCGAGACTGCGTCGATCCCTGGCGAGGCGGATCTCGCTCGGCCAGGCCGGCTGCGTGCCCATGATGCGTCTCCCCTGCCGCGAAAGGGCGCGTCGAGCGCCGCGGCAACCAGCACATGGCGCCGGAAGCCGCCAGTCGCAAGCCCGGGCGGCACATTTCCGCCCGACACGTCGTGCAGGATGGCCTAGATCAAGGACGCAGGGTTTTGCATGGCGGAGACTCGCCCTGATGGCCTTGGGCCACTACATTTGCTGAGCGCGCCTGACGAGGGGCCGCGCAGCCGAGCCCGGCTGATGTCCGAGGCCCCCTCGCCCCATCATGGACGGTTTTCCGATGTCGCAGATGCCTGCCGCACCTCCGCAACTCATCCGCGCAACGCCGCCGGCGCCTGCCGGTTCGGGAGATATTGCGGCGCGTGCGCCGCTGATCGATCCATTTGCGCGGAAAATCTCCTATCTGCGCGTATCGGTGACCGATCGCTGCGACTTCCGCTGCGTCTATTGCATGTCGGAAGACATGACCTTCCTGCCCAAGCGGGACCTGCTGACGCTTGAGGAACTCGACCGGGTCTGCTCGGCCTTTGTCAGCCGGGGCGTGCGCAAGCTGCGCATCACCGGCGGCGAGCCTCTGGTGCGTCGCGACATCATGTCGCTGTTCCGTTCGCTGTCGCGTCATCTGGAGACGGGGGCTCTCGACGAGCTGACCGTAACCACGAATGGCTCGCAGCTCGCCCGCTACGCGAAGGAGCTCGCGGCCTGCGGCGTGAAGCGCATCAATGTCTCGCTCGACACGCTGAAGCCCGATCTTTTCCGCACGATCACGCGCTGGGGCGACCTTGGTCAGGTGCTGACCGGGATCGAGGCAGCGCAGGCGGCGGGCCTGCGGGTCAAGATCAATGCGGTGGCGCTGAAGGGGGTCAACGAGGACGAGATCCCCGACCTTGTGGAGTGGGCCCATCGCGGTGACATGGACATCACGCTCATCGAGGTGATGCCGCTGGGCGAGATCGAGCCCTCGCGGCTCGACCAGTTCCTGCCGCTCTCGCTGGTGCGGGCGCGCCTTGCAGAGCGCTTCCAGATGGGCGAGCTGGATGAGGCGTCAGGCGGGCCGGCGCGCTACTGGCGCATTGCCGAAACGGGCGGCAAGCTCGGCTTCATCACACCGATGACGCATAATTTCTGCGAAAGCTGCAACCGGGTGCGCCTGACCTGCACGGGCACGCTGTATATGTGCCTCGGTCAGGAGGATGCCGCCGACCTCCGCGCGCCCTTGCGCACCAGCGAGGCCGACGAACTGCTTCACGCCGCGATCGACGAAGCGATCACGCGCAAGCCGCGCGGACACGATTTTGTCATTGACCGGCGCCGGCGCGGACCTGCCGTCGGGCGCCATATGAGCGTGACCGGCGGCTGAGCCCGCACGCTACAGGCTATAGGCTGCGCGGAACCCGCCCCAGTGGCGGCCCGCCACCCGCAGAGGCACATCGACCTCGCGGCGCATGACCATGACGCCGCCGCCCATGTCGCGCAGATAGGACTGGATGACGAACGGGCGCGTGGAACGACCCGCGATGATCCCGGCCCGATCATCGAAGATGCGCCGGTTGCGGCTGTTGGCCACGTTCCAGACTGGATCGCCCGGTCGTTGCGGCTTTGAATAGATCCGATTGTGGACCGGCAGATAGGCGTTCCGATCGACGCAGCAGGCAAAGACGATCCGCTCGTCGGCCGCCATATAGGCCTCCTGGATGTCGGGCAGAATCACCTCGAGGAAATGCAGGTTCGGTGCCTCGAACTGGGCCGGATCGGTTCCGGGAATCAGGCGGTACTGCGTCGAGAACAGGGCCTCCTCCGTGATCCGCCCCTGGGAGAGCCCCTCTTCCATGCGCGCGACGATGCGGGTCGCTGCCTCCTGCGCCCGGGCGATCAACGGCTCATAGCCTGCAGCGATTGCCGTCACCGCCGCCGCGACCTGCGGCGTCTCCCGCATGAAAGCGCAATGCCAACCCAGCGGGCTCTCGCCCACGAGACGCAGGTTCAGCTCTCCGAGCGTCCCGACATCGGCCGTGAACGTGCCCCCGATGGCCGCAGGGCTCTCTCCGTCCTGGGGCCGGGCGAGGAGCAGCCCGCCGATCCCGATATCGACCGTGCTTGTCGCGAACGGGCCGGATCGTCCATGGCCCCTGACCGGCATCTCGACGGGATACCGGTCATGGCGGCGCCGGTCGCCGAGTTCCGTCTGGCGCAGAACAGCGACGAAGCGTCGGCTCAGGCCGCTCGTCACCTCCGTGACAGCCGCCACGGCCTCCTGGGCCATCAGACTGCCGGCCGCCGCATCCTGTGCGGCACGATCTGCGGCTTCGGCCTGGTTCGAGACCTGGGCCACGAAGCCTGATGCCTCCGTGGCGCTCTGGGCGATGTGACCGATCGACTGGTTCTGGTTGGCAATCGCCCCCGCCAGAAGCTGGAAGAGCGGCTGGATCTCAGCCACGATCAAAGCGATGCGCTGGGCGGCCGCAATCGAATTCTCGGCGCTCTGGTTGAGACGTTCGATGCGGTTGCGGATATCGGCGGTGGCTGCCGTCGTCTGCACGGCCAGTGCCTTGACCTCGCTCGCGACCACCGCGAAGCCGCGCCCGGCCGCCCCGGCTCTGGCTGCCTCGATGGTCGCGTTCAGCGCGAGAAGGTTCGTCTGGCGCGCGACATCGGAGATTGTTGCGACGATCCCGCCGATCTCGCGCGTCGCGACGGCGAGTTCGGCAACAAGCTCCCCGGTCTCGCGCGCTGTCAGGGCCGCGCCGTCGATCTGCCGCGACGCCTGTCCAACCGAATGCGTGATCTCATGGGCCGCGACGGTCAGCTCTTCCGTCGCATCGGCCAGCGAGACGGTGCCCGTCGCCGCCCCGCGTCCAGCTTGCGTCAGCTCGGCCATCTGCTCGTGGATGCGCGTCAGGACATCGCGCATCGCCTGCGCCTGATCTCCTGCGACGCGCGCACGCTCGTCGACCGCAGCAATAGCCCGGAGAAGATCGGCCTCAAGCGTTTCGATGACCTGGCGCCCGTTAGTCATATCATCGACGACCGCCCGTGCTCCTTCAGGACGGGAGAACACAGCCGGTGCCACCTCGATCTGCATGGAGGCGGCCGGGTGCGTCGACCGGGTCAGGAAACGCGGAAGGAAGCGCATGTGCAACCTTATAATGTTTATATGATCTTTGATGCGAATGATTAACGAGCGATGAAGCGTTTCCTGTCCGTCCATGTTTTTTGTGCCCGCCCGGCGAGATTCGGCTGCCTTTCCTACAAGGGCTGCGCGTGACGGCCTCACGCCCTGCGGGATTTGCACTCGCCTCGAGCGCCGCCAGCGTCTAGTCATGGCTCTCCCTCCCGATGCTGGCAAAATGACATCCTTTACCCCCAACCAGCGCGGCATTGTCGCTCTCGTCCTGGCCATGGCGTGCTTCACGGGGGGCGACGCCATCCTGAAGATCGCCACAGCGACGCTGCCTGTGGGGCAGATCATGGCAGTGCGCGGCCTCTTCGCGACGGTGCTGTCATTCGGGCTCGTCGTTTACATGGGGGCGCTGGCGCATCTGCGCGGGCTTCTGGGGCCCGCAATATTGATCCGCGGGGCGCTCGAGGGCCTCATTGCGGTCCTCTTCATCACCGCGCTTGCATTTCTGCCGCTCGCCATCATCACCTCGATGCTGCAGGCAAGCCCGATCCTGATGACGCTGATGTGCGTCGCGCTCGGCTTCGAGACTGTCGGCTGGCGGCGCTGGAGTGCGATCATCATCGGCTTCATTGGCGTGCTGCTCGTCGCACAGCCTGACCTGACCGGGATCAATGCGTCGATGCTGATCGCCCTGGCGGCCGCCTTTTTCGCAGCGGCGCGCGAATTGCTCACCAGCCGGCTGCGTGCGGAGATTCCCTCCGTCGTGGTCACGCTGTCGGCGACGGGCTCGGTCGGGCTGGCGGGGGTCATCATTTCACTGCTGCCGGGCGCCGCGCCCTGGCAGCCGCTGACCCTGCCGGTCGCGGCGCTGCTCATGCTGGCGGCTGTGCTCGTCACTGCGGGCAATTTCGGGCTGATATTCGCCTATCGCGACACGGACGTGTCCCTGGTGTCGCTGTTTCGCTATTCGATCATCCTGTGGGCACTCATGGTCGGCTACATCGTCTTTGACGAAGTGCCCAATGCGCTCGCAATTTTCGGAATCGTGCTCATCGTGGGTGCTGGCGTCTATTCGACGTGGCGCGAGCAGGTGCGCCGACGCGAGGCGCTGCAGCAGACGGAGGAAGGCCGGACATGAGCGAACCGGCCCCGGCAAGGACGACGCCCCCCTCGCTCTATGTGCTGGTTGCAATCTCGACCCTGCAACCCTTCGCGCTCAACGCGCTCGCACCCGCCACCCCGGCGCTCGCGGCTGCGATGTTGACCGACTATGCGACGATCCAGCTGACGCTGAGCGTCTATCTGCTTGCGGTCGCGGTGACACAGCTTGTCGTCGGGCCGCTCTCCGACCGGTTCGGGCGGCGTCCCTGCGTGCTGGCCGGGCTCGCGCTCTATGTCGCGGGATCGGTCCTGGGCACCCTTGCGCCGTCGGTTTCCGTGCTGCTGCTGGCCCGGATCATCCAGGCAGCGGGGGGCGGGGCCGTCTTTGCGCTGGCGCGCGCCATCGTGCGGGACACGAGCGAACGGGATGCCGCAGCCAGCCGCATCGGCTATCTCACCATGGCGATGGTCGTGGCGCCGATGGTCGCGCCTCTCGTGGGAGGCTTCATCGATACGCATTTCGGCTGGCGCGCCATCTTTGCCGTGATGGTGGGGCTGGGGCTGGTCGTGCTCGTCATCGCCGCGCTGCGACTGCCCGAGACGCGGCGCCAGGACGGTGCCATCACGGGGCTTGGCGATGTGCTGCGCGGCGGGCCGGCCCTCCTGCGGGATCGCCGGTTCCTCGGCTATGCGCTGGTGATGACCTTCACCTCGGCGACATTTTTCGCCTTCCTGGCCGGCGCCCCCTATCTCGTGATCGAGGTGATGGGTCGCACTCCCGACGTCTATGGCACGTATTTCGTGCTCAACGCGCTGGGCTACATGCTGGGCAACTTCAGCGCAGGCCGCTTCGCCCAAAGACTTGGCGCAGACCGCATGGTCGCGATCGGCACCAGCCTGTCCTTCGTCTCACTCCTGATCGAGGGCCTGGTCGTGGCGGTGCTGCCGTGGACGCCGATGGGCCTGTTCGGACCGCTGATGCTCAACGCCATCGGCAACGGCCTGACGCTGCCGGGCGCCACCGCCGCTGCGCTCTCGGTTCGTCCAGAACTGGCAGGCACTGCCGCCGGCGTCTCAGGCGCATTGCAGCTCGGCACGGGCGCCCTGGTCTCGTTTCTCGTGGGATACAGCGTCACGGTCTGGCCACCATCCCTGATCGCGGCGATGCTGGTCACCGTGGCGCTTGGCTACGCCGCGCACAGGATCGGTCAGAAGCCGTCTCGGAAAGCGGTTCTGGACGCCTGAATCTGCCTTGAGAAGCGGCATCTACGACGGAAGTCGCACGATGCGCCCGAATTTCACAGTTTCATTTTGTTGTGTACGCACCGGCGTTCCGCTACCAATCCAAGGGTGGGAATTGCGCCCGCACGACGACAGAACGGCCCGCAGAGGCCGGCCTCTCGCGCTCACAGGGGACCGCCCGTGCAAGTCTTGCTGTCAATCAGCCGCGTCATCGACGCGATCAATGGTCGTGTCGGGCGCTGGATTGCCTGGCTGATCCTCGTCGCCGTCGCCGTTTCCGCGGTCAATGCGATCACGCGCAAGCTCTTCGACATGTCGTCGAATGCGTGGCTGGAGCTGCAATGGGTGCTGTTTGGCGCCGTGTTCCTGCTCTGCTCGCCCTGGACGCTGATGAGCAACGAGCATATCCGCATCGACATCGTGAATTCGCGCCTGTCGCGAGGCACGCGCAACTGGATCGATCTCCTGGGTCATTCGGTCTTCCTGCTGCCCTTCTGCGTGATCATGGTGATCACGTCCTGGCCCTTCGCGCAGCGCTCCTATCTGATCAATGAACAGTCGCTGAACGCCGGCGGCCTGCCGCAATGGCCGGCCAAGTTCCTCGTCTTCCTGGGATTCGTGCTGCTGACGGCGCAGGGAGTATCCGAGTTCATCAAGCGGCTCGCGATCATGCGCGGCCACCTCGAGGACACAACGAGCGGCGGGGGCCATCACGAGGCGGCGGAGGCGGAAGCCCGGCGCCTGCTCGAGCTGACGGCTGCCGAGGCGCAGGCCAAGCTCAATACGGTCCGATGAAGCTGCCGGTCTGCTGAAGCTGCCCGCCCGATAAACCTGTCGCCTCCCTGATCCCGCGCAAAGCCAGGCCATCGCCATGACCGCTTTCCTCATCGAGAACATGGCGCCGATCATGTTCGGCGCGCTCGTCGTGTTCCTGCTGCTCGGCTATCCGGTTGCCTTCGCGCTTGCAGCCAATGGCCTGTTCTTCGGGCTGATCGGCATCGAGCTGGGACTGTTCCGGCCCGACTTCCTGCAGGCTTTGCCCGAGCGCATCTACGGCACGATGAACAATGACGTGCTGCTTGCCATCCCGTTCTTCACCTTCATGGGGCTGGTGCTGGAGCGATCGGGCATGGCGGAGGACCTGCTCGACACGATCGGACAGCTCTTTGGCACGATCCGCGGCGGACTGGCCTATGCGGTCATCTTCGTCGGCGCGCTTCTGGCCGCAACGACAGGTGTGGTGGCGGCGTCCGTTATCTCGATGGGACTGATCTCGCTGCCGATCATGCTGCGCTACGGCTATGACAGGCGCCTCGCCTCGGGCGTGATCGCGGCATCGGGCACGCTTGCCCAGATCATCCCGCCCTCGCTCGTGCTCATCGTGATGGCCGACCAGCTCGGGCGATCGGTCGGCGACATGTATGAGGGCGCCTTCATCCCGGGCATAGTGCTCGCGTGCCTCTATGCGGGATATGTCTTCCTCGCCACGCTGTTCAACAAGCATATGGGACCGGGTCTTCCGGTCGACGCCATCGGGTACAAGGAACCCGACGGAGCGCGCGGCGTCTGGCAACTCGGGATCCTGACGGTGTTCTCGGCGGTCGTCGGCTATTATGTGATGACGCAGACGAGCGTGCGGGGCGGTGCCGACTTCGTTATCCTGCTGATGTCGGTCGGCGTGACCGTCGCCTTCCTCAGCGCCCTGTTCAACCGGCTGTTCGGCAAGGACCGGCTGGTGGTGACCGCGATCGTGGCCCTGCTGTTCGTGGCAGGCTGGTTCTGGCTCAGGGACAATGGCTGGGTCCGCACCGCGCTTCTGTCGGAGGCGCTCGCCGCAGGCTGCTTCTATGCTCTGTTTGCCGGCGCACTCGAGCGCTTCACGGGCTTCCGGCTGATCTCGCGCATGGCCGAGCAGGTCACCTTCGTCATGGTGCCGCCGCTGGCGCTGATCTTCCTCGTCCTCGGCACGATCTTCATCGGCGTCGCGACACCGACGGAGGGCGGCGCGATGGGCGCAGCCGGCGCAATCCTGCTCGCAGGACTCAAGCGCTACATGTCCGGCCAGAAGCACCGGCTGAACTGGGACCTGATCCGGCAGGCGATCGAATCCACCGCCAAGCTGTCCGCCTTCGTCCTGTTCATTCTCGTCGGTGCGCGCGTCTTCTCCCTGACCTTCTACGGGGTCTCGGGCCATGTCTGGGTCGAGCACCTGCTGACCTCGCTGCCGGGAGGCCAGACGGGCTTCCTGATCGTGGTCAACATCATGATCTTCCTGCTCGCCTTCTTCCTCGACTTCTTCGAGCTCGCCTTCATCGCCGTGCCGCTGATTGGCCCGGCTGCCGAGAAGCTCGGCATCGACCTGATCTGGTTCGGCGTGATGCTCGGCGTGAACATGCAGACGAGCTTCATGCACCCGCCCTTCGGCTTCGCGCTGTTCTTCCTGCGATCGGTGGCCGCCAAGGAACCCTACAAGGACAAGATCACCGGCAAGATGATGGAGCCGGTCACGACCGGGCAGATCTACCGGGGAGCCGTGCCCTTCGTCGTGATCCAGTGCATCATGGTGGCACTGGTCGTCATGTTCCCCGGCATGGTCATGCACTACAAGAAATCGGCCGTGCAGATCGATCCGGGCCTGATGCAGGAGCGGCTGCAGAATCTCGCGCCATCGCTCGATCTGCCCGTCATGGACATGAACGCGCCGCCCAAGCTGTAGCGCGGCGTCCACGCCATCTGCTTGCCCGATGCGAAAAGGGCCGGTCCATGGACCGGCCCCTGACTTGCTCGATATCGGACGGCGGCGTCAGAGCCGGTTGCCGGCCCGGGCGCGGATCATGAAATTGTCGAAGGTGTATTCAGCGACCTGGAACCAGAGATACTGGTCGTTTCGGAAGACGCGGGTCGCCTCGTAGAGCTTGCGGAAATCGGCATTCTTGTCCGCTGTCTCCGTATAAAGCTCGTTGGCGGCCTTGAGGCAGGCCTCGAGGACCTCCTGCGGGAAGGGACGAAGCTGTGCGCCGGCGCTGACGAGACGGCGCAACGCTTCCGGATTGCGCGCATCATATTTCGACTGCATGTCAACATTGGCGTAAGCGGCAGCGGAACGGACGATGGCCTGATAATTCTTGGGCAATTCAGCCCATTTCTTGTCGTTGAAGAAGAAGTTCAGCATGGCGCCGCCTTCCCACCAACCCGGATAATAGTAATATTGCGCGACCTTGTTGAAGCCGAGCTTCTCGTCGTCGAACGGGCCGACCCATTCGGCGGCGTCGATCGTGCCCTTTTCCAGTGCCGGATAGATGTCGCCCCCGGCAATCTGCTGCGGCACGGCGCCGAGCTTGGACAGAACCTGGCCGGCAAAGCCGCCAATGCGCATCTTGAGGCCCTGGAGATCGGCCGGCGTCCTGATTTCCTTGCGGAACCAGCCGCCCATCTGGCAGCCCGTATTGCCGCCGGGCAGCGCGTAGATGGCATATTTCTTGTAGAACTCGTTCATCAGGTCGATGCCGCCGCCGTGATACATCCACGCATTCTGCTGGCGCGAATTCAGGCCGAAGGGCACCGCCGTGCCGAAGGCGAAGCTCGGATCCTTGCCGACATAGTAATAGGATGCCGTGTGGCACATCTCGACGGTCCCGTTCGTCACGGCGTCGGAGGCCTGGAGGCCGGGAACGATCTCGCCTGCCGCGAAGACCTGGATCTGGAAGCGGTTGTCCGTTGCTTCCGCCACGGCCTTGCTGAAGGTTTCCGCTGCGCCATAGATGGTATCGAGCGACTTGGGGAAACTCGACGTCAGGCGCCATTTGATCTCGGGCGCCGACTGCGCAATCGCGGGGCTTGCAATCACCCCCGCGGCAGCACCCACACTTGCCGTCTGTAAAAATTGGCGACGCTTCATTTGCATGTTCTCCCTGGGGCGGACCTTCGCCTCGGCATGTTTCGCCTGTCGGCCCTGGTCCCTCCGGACGCCGACGGCGCCTGGAAAGCCAGATTGGAATCAAAAACGGAGGGTTGCAATACACACAATCCCAATGGACAATTTTTGCATGACCGACTTTAGCCCAAACGAAAATGGCCCGGATCTGCATCCGGGCCATCGTCACGTCTGCGGCAGATGCTGTCAGCCGCGCTGGCGCATGCGGATCATGAAGATGTCGTAGCCGATCTCGGCGACCTGCCACCACAGATATTGATCGCCCCGGAAGGCGGTCATCGTGTCGATCGTCTTCTTGAATTCCGGGTTCCTGGCGCTGATCTCGGCATAGAGATCGCTCGACGCCTTGTAGCAGGCTTCCATCACTTCCTGCGGGAAGGGACGAAGCTGCGTGCCGGCGCTGACGAGGCGCTTGAGCGCGGCCGGGTTCTGCACGTCGTAGCGCGCCTGCATCCAGGTATTGGCATAGGCGCAGGCCGCCGTGAGCGCGGCCTGATAGCTCTTGGGCAACTGGTTGTAGCGCTCCAGGTTGAAGAAGGAATGGACCGCCGGGCCACCCTCCCACCAGCCCGGATAATAGTAGAAGGGCGCCACCTTGCTAAAGCCGAGCTTCTCGTCGTCATAGGGACCGACCCATTCGGCTGCGTCGATCGTGCCCTTCTCGAGGGCTGGATAGATGTCGCCGCCCGCGATCTGCTGCGGCACGGAACCGAGCTTTGCGAGGACCTGACCCGCAATCCCGCCAATGCGCATCTTGAGGCCCTGAAGATCGGCCGGCGTCTTGATCTCCTTGCGGAACCAGCCGCCCATCTGCACGCCCGTATTGCCGCAGGGAATGCCGTAGACGTTGTACTTCTTGTAGAATTCGTTGAAGAGCTCGTTGCCGCCATTCTGCCAGAGCCAGGCATTCTGCATGCGGGCATTCAGGCCGAATGGCACGGACGAGGCGATGGCAAAGGTCGGATCCTTGCCGACATAGTAATAGGACACGGTGTGGCAGGCCTCGACCGTGCCGTTGGAGACGGCATCAAGCGCCTGCAGGCCGGGAACCAGCTCGCCAGCGGCAAAGACCTGAATCTGGAATCGGTTATCGGTGAGCTCGGCCACCATCTTCGACAGGATCTCTGCACCGCCATAGATGGTGTCGAGCGACTTCGGAAAGCTGGAGGTCAGACGCCACTTCACCTCCGGAGAGGACTGGGCAACGGCCGGGGCAGCGACGGCTCCCGCGGCAAGGCCAGCACCCGTGGCGGCCATGAACTGACGGCGCTTCATTCGTTTCTCCCACTCTGGTTCGACTTGTCGAAAAACCATGACAGTCCTGTGTAATCTGCAGGCCTCGAGCCGGTCCGGGAACCGCAAAAGCGGAACCCGGGGTTGCGCCAGACGCGCATCTGCTTGCGCGGCGAAAGTACGCCGCCCGCGCGAAGCTCCGTGATGCAATGATTGCATCACAGGGCAGCGACGCCCTAGAAGAGAAGCCAGATGGATGCCCGGAGGCCCCCATGCGTGAGTTTTCGGTGCTGATTGCCAGATTGGCCGGCTGGTTCGACCTTGCCGTCGCCATCGGGCATGTTCTTCTGCCGTGGCTGTTCATGTGGCGGCGGTCGGGAGATGCGACCCGCGCCCGGGACGAAAGTCTTATGCGTGATCTCAACTGGCAGGTCGCGCTCGTCAGCGCCGGCTTTGCCTTTCTGCTGATCCGCAATGCGGAGCGCGGCCTCGTCTCCGGCGCCTGGGGGGACGTGCTGCTGGTCATGGCCCTGTTCTGGGCTGCAAGGGCGGGCCTCCAGGCGTTCTATTTCGGCCTGACGCACTGGTTCTCGCGCGTGATGGTCTTCGTCTTCCTGACGGGTGCGGCATTGCATCTCTTCCCCGTCATTGCAGCCTGGTGAGCCATGAGCTGGCAGAAGCCGGGGACGACCCTGAGGCGCCGGGACGGGCGGACATGGCTTGCAGCCCTTCTTGCAGCCCGTTTTGCAGCCCGTCTTGCAACACTGCTCGCAGCCCTGGTCATCCTTGCGCCACCGGGGTTCGTCGGCGATGCGCGGGCGCAGCATCCCGTTCCCGGCCGCGAGCCTGCGGGAGACCCGCGCGTCGACAATATCCTGCGTGTCGGGAGCGACGGCGCCTCCCCGCCCTATAGCCAGCTCGATCCGGCGCGAAACGAACTGACAGGTTTCGACATCGACCTGATGCGGGCCGTGTGCAAGCGGCTTGGCCGTCCCTGCGAGTTCCGCCAGCGTGAATATGACCGGCTGATGGCCGGGCTGGCGCGCGGGCGGGTCGACGTGGTGATCGGCGGCATCGAGATCAGCACCGACGACCGCATGCGGGTGGCCTTCAGCACGCCCTATCTGCGCGTGCCGGTCGGCGTGCTCGTGCCAGCCGGCGCACCCTCACCCGACCTCGGTGCCGCAACGCTGGAGGACGAGGCTATCGGCGCGGTGGATGGCACGCGCGCCGCCGATCTCGCACGCGCGCGTTTCCCGGCGGCCAGGCTATCGGTCTATGGGCGACTGGAGGATGCCGTCCTCGACATGCTGGCGGGGCGCATCGTGCTCGTCGTTGCCGACCGGCTGAGCCTCGCAGGCTGGCTCGCGCGCCCGGAGGGCATCCATGTCCGCCATGCGGGAGACCTTTCCTATGACCCCGCCCTGCTGGGCGAAGGCATCGGCATCGCGCTGCGGCCCAGCGATACGCTGCTGCGGCGGCAAATCGATGCCACGCTGACCGACTTGCGCAACGACGGGACGATCCGGACTATCGGCCAACGCTGGCTGCCCTTCGATCCGCCCTGAGCGGGCTCTTCCTCACGCTTCCCTTTCGTTCACGGCAAGGAGTTTCACCATGTCCACGACCCCCCTCAAGGTCGCCTTCCTCGGTCTCGG